>JBDKJN010000324.1:0-7062 GCA_039796595.1 Bacteroidota bacterium | reverse complement strand
GATGTCGAGCCACTCAATCCAGAATACACTCATGTGCAGTTTTCAACTCAACCCGGAAGTGATAGTGGTTGGCAAGCTTGCCATGAGACTTCGGTTCTCTATGCTGCGAAAGGAAATATTGCCAACTACTTGCTTTTTAAAAAATATAATAGCAATACACAGTCTTTTGAATATTTCTCCACTTCTAGCACACCTATTCCTCCATTTGATACAACCGACTTCGTATTGGAATATTGATTGCAGGCCATCCTGCGATAATAGAGACAAAAAAACCAATTTGTCCTGTTCATCAGATGAATCTGCTCTTCACTTCGCTGGAGAGGACGCGAACTCCTTTCATATCACTACGACTGCTTAAATGCTGTCCATGTATCGCGCGCATTTACTTCTGAACTATGTAACCCATTATCCTTTTAAAATTATGATATCCTTGCATCGGATTCGTGATCATCCACACTAAAAATCACAACAAAAAACAACATTCGAAAAACTCCCTCTATCGGCGTGCTGCCGAAAATTCCAGCTAAGGTCTAAAGGCTGTTGATTTCTGTTCCTTGATCAATGTTTGTTGTGTGCCCCATTGGGCTGAGACCACTCACTCTCTAATCCATTTAACACAACATGAAACATGTTTACCTGCTGCTCTTCGCAGCCCTCTGCCATCACATCAGTTTTGGCCAACTGGATTCCATGTACTATAACTTGGACACCACACAACTGACCACCAATTTTTTTTGGGATGAGCTCCGAGATAGTGCCTTCCCGCCACAACCTGATGACCTGATTTCACTCTCGCCCGAGAGAGTAAAAACAACCCTGATGCAACTGCACCGTCACCAATTGAACAACAATACGAGTATTGTTCAAAATTACGATCAGTTTGAACTTGCCAATCAAAACCTGCGGCAGCAATATCAGTCCATTCCACTCACTATTGTTGACCTGCGTTACAATTGTTTAGACACCAATGCGATGATCGATGGTCGACTCATTTTCTCCGAGGATCATCTGATACAATTGCCCAATACCAGTGTGTTCAGCGAAAAAAAGACGACGCTCTTGTACGCCGACCTCGAAGAATACGAAGCGGGAACCTATAGCTTCAGACTCGATCCATCGCATTTCATTCACAACTATGACGAATTGCCTTCATCCATTCGGATTGACTTCGGAGACGGTTTGGGTCTCCGCGAAATAACCATTGGGCAAACGATTGAGGTCAGCTACACCACCATCGAAGAAACGCGAAACTTACATGCAGAAATCATACGTGGTGACGAGGTGCATCATGGACTTATGTTATTGCGTTCCAACAATTGTATATCCAGTTTTGCCTCACCCACTTATCCCGCTCCTTTTCCCAACAATGCTACCTCCGAATTCCCATGGCTCATATCCACCGAATATGAAGGTGTTTCCATCTGTGGCAATGCCTATACTCTCGTCACCGGTGCATTTGACAAACCGTTGATTTTTGTTGAAGGCATTGATTTTAACCGCAACCGCAGCGCAGAACGCAACGGTGACTTTGGCTGGTGTCAACTGACCAGCGGTATCGACGACCCCTCCTACGATTACTCCATGTTGGCGCGCATGCCGATCTTACTCAACGAAGCCATTGCGCATGGATACGACATTATTTTACTCGATTTCTGTGATGGAGCCAACTATATGGAACATAACGGACAACTCTTGGTGCACTTAATTCAGACGGTGAATGCCAACAAAGTTGGCGATGAACCATTGGTGGTAGCTGGAGCAAGTATGGGTGGACAAGTGGTGCGCTACGCTTTGGATTTTATGGAAATCAACAATATGCCGCATTGTGCTCGGCTGTACCTATCGCTGGATTCACCGCATGAAGGAGCAAATATTCCCATTTCCATTCAACAAGCCATTCATTTGAATGCCGCCAAAAATGCAGGAGCCCAAAACTTTGTAACCAATTACCTCAATCGACCAGCAACCAAACAGTTGCTGAACAACCGCTACATCCCCAACGCCCCGCTTTCGAGCTTTCTGCATACCGCAGAGAATGCCGCATGGTATGATCGCATGCATACGTGGGGAATGCCCAAACAATCCCGCAATGTTAGTATCGCAAATGGTAGCGTGGGCGGCGAAGGACTCGCCAATCAATATCCAGGGCATTACTTGGGCGATGAACCGATCTTGAACTACAGTTGTGAGGCCAATGCAACATGGACGGGACCCGAGGGGCGCATATTTATTTCTCATTCCGGTGGCGACCCCTACTACAATCAAGAAGGTTATGCTAGCAACTCGGCATCAAATATTTCTGTTCATATCAAATCCACCGACATAGAAGCCAGTTTCATTCGATGGCAGACCCTTTTCATGTTGTGGTACGGTTTAGCTGACCCCGTAACTGAGCACAAAGTAGCACGGGTAGCGGCCAATTCGGTCAATTGGGATTATGCCCCAGGAGGCTTTCGCACCACGGCGAAAGACTTTGTCGACGCTGTTAATGCGTCGGGGGATATTGTGTCGCCCTGCAATGAAGTCACAGAATATCTCAAAAGACATTGTTTTATCCCCACCGCTAGTGCATTGGGCATACAGACCAATAATCCATTTTTAAACATCGAAAACTACTTGGAAAACAATCCAAGCGCACGAATTTTTGATCGCGAAATAACCGCTGGCATAACAAACCAACCTCATACCTATATCTCTGAGGAGAATCTTGCCTTCATGATGGAGGAGCTGTTCAACGGTGAAAATCCCGATGGCTCGCCCCTGCTCCCACTAGCATTTTCCTCAGGTGTCTTTAATTATGGCAAAGAAGGATTTAATTATTTGCGAGGCGTGCATGTCACAACCGGTGCGCATTTGGCGGTAAATGGCGAATACGAATTGCACTATGGCCTAGACAATTCAGGCTATCCCATAAACGACTCTCACTTCAAACTACGCACTCTAGGTCATTGTACATCGTCGCATGTCGTTATAGATCAGAATGGCGTATTGGAGTTGGGTTCAGCCAATCTCTCCTCTAGTGCCCAATTAAAATTATCACCTGAAAGTTCATTGACCATTGGCACGCAAGGTCAATTGAAAATTCATCCGGGAAGCAGCGTTGTGATTGAAAATGGCGCCAGCATGATTTTGTATACCGATGCCTCCTATGAATTAGTAGATGGATGGATTGAGGTCCTAGAAGGTGGCAAATTGATCATACGATCAAACGGTAGCGGAGACCAAACTGCTTTGCTCGAACTCATCGGCAACAACTCCAAAATTCTTTTACACGGCGGTGAACTGGTGATCGAATCTGGAAACACCCTTTCCATCGACCACGCTGGACAAGCTGGAGGATACATCGAAGTTCAGGACGCCCAACACACCAATATTTTAATGCAACCCAATGCCAAACTTCACCTCAAAGGCAACGGTCCTAGCGATTTGATCTTGGATATTTCCAACAATTCAGATGTGTGGACAGGCGCTGGATCTTTGGGACTTATTCAATTGCAAGATGGTCTTGTTCAAATGCATCATAGTGGAAGTTTGTGGACGAAGAATCGCATCCAATGTTCCAATCTGCGCATTGAGGACCCCTATTATCAAGAAGGGATGGAGCCAGCAACATTGTTTATTACCAATCAAAATACAAGTACTTGGTATAACTGTGAATTTGATCGTGTCAAGTATGAAGCATGGAGAACCCACTCCCACATGCACACATGCACTTTTAGAAATATCAAAAGCGGTGTTGATCTTTCAGAAGGTAGTTTTAACATCCAAAATAGTTTCTTTGATGGCACCAATTTGAAATCGAATAGCCTCAGTAATTTGAGTACAATCGCCGCAACTCACTTCATCAATAATTATGAAGAACATTCGATTCAGGATGAAAGCTTAGTTGAAATCATGATGTCTAACTCATCCATTTCGCAAGGTGAAAATGGCATCCTCAAAATGGGCGGTAAACTGAGTCTAAAATGCAATTCTTTTCATGACTTAACAAAAAAAGCAATTGAAGTGAACAGATGTCAAATCAACGCATCATCAGCCAATGGCGCGGGTTATAACGCTTTCGGATCAATTGGCACCTGCATGGAGTTGACATTATGCACAGGAATCGATCTCTATAAAGGTTATAATGACTTCTCAGGATATTTCGATAATTGTATCATAGGAAGCATGGCAGGCAAACACTACTGCAATGACTGTGAAACGTGGCAAGATGCCTCTTCTAATTATTGGGGCTCCGCAACTCCTTTTGGATATGACTTCCAAACCGCAAGCGGACTTTATCAACCTGAAATGGAAGACGTCGCCATTTCCATTTTTTACAGCAATGGCAATAGCACATGTAACATTAACACACCAAACGGGATGGCCCAAGGTTGTGAGTTAATTCTGTTTGATCCTAACCCCACGCTCCCGACTGCGTGTGGAAGTGGCAAGCCCGTAGTTCGAAAACAAAAGCATCTCATCGCAGAAAACAACCCTCTTTTGCGACAACAAAATGGTGCACAACAAGGTGTGCTGAGGGAAGAAATCATTGATCCAAGCAATCCCGAAATCTTCACACCACATTTTGATCACAACAGTCTAGACAGCGCCCTGGTGTTTGCAGCAAGCACGATGGAGCTCTTTGACAGTTTGGGAAATGATAGAGAAGCCATTGAATTATTTCATGAAATTCTAACAAGCGGAATTGACCCTTATGAGTCAGACATTCGTTGGAAAATGCATTGGGCGCGCTATCATATGAAAGGGTGTGTAGAACGCATGCTTATCCAACAGGAACTATCGGCTGCGAATAATGTGACCAGTTTTGAAACACCGATTCAGTATTATGTCGATATTCTGAATTTGATGACAGACACCTTGCTTACCGATTCAACTTTCCGAGAGCAATTTTATCTTGAGTTGGATAAAGGTCAATTGCTTCGCACCATTGGTCAATCACAATTGGCAAGAAATGCATTTAGCCATTTAGATGACTGTCAGTTGGACGCTCCAGAACAAATAGCATTAAACAACTGGCTCCAAGAGGTGGATGAAGAAATCAGTTTATCGATCCAATATCTTGATCAAGGTCTTTCACCGGATCAAATTGAACTCGCAATTGACACTAGCGCCTACAACTCACCGATGGCGTATTCATCGAGCAATTATTATTTTGGAATGTGGATTCATGATCCGCAATCCTTCACATTCATGAATTGTGGGACTGAAGCAGAATTCCGCAACCTAAAAAAACCCCAAACGGACCTTGGTTCTCGCGTCTATCCTAATCCAGTGACAGACGTAGCTTACCTTATTCCAGCATGCGGAGGGACAATCCGATTGGAATTCTGGGATCCTTCAGGTGCATTACTGAAAAGTGAAACCATACAGATCGAGCAAGCAATTCCAATATCGCTTCATGAATATCTTCCTGCCGTGCCCGGTATATATATCCTTCACGTTAATAGCAACGCAGGCAAAGAAGTGTTCCGAATAATCCGACTATAAAAAGTACCTTTCTTTTCTAGTTAAGGTTAGTGTAAACGAACAATGGCAACCCCAGTGTTGCCATTGTTCGTTTTCTGATTCACAATAATGATCACACTGGTATCATCTCACGAAAACGCTTTCCTTCGGATTTGCTTTTTGCCCAAGATAGAAAATCAAAATATTCGAATACCGTTCTTTCCAAGGGGTGTTTTTGTAGTTCGTTCAAATCTGCAACCAATTGTACATAGAGTTCATCAATCGTTTTTGATTGGCGCTTCTTTAAGCATTCATTCACGAATTCGAGGATTGTCGTCTCAAACTGGAATGTGCGACTGCGTGTTTCTAAGAAGCGCTGGGTAGATCGCAGGGCATAAGGCAATAATTCAGTATTACCCAATTCAAGATGAATAACTAAATTAAATATTTGTGCCATGCAATGAATATCCTTTGACTTATCAATATCCACCTGGTTTAATAATTTATTGATGTATTTCAATGCTTCACCAGGTTTCTCCGCTCCAAAAAGAATAACCGCCATATTGAAGTACAACTGAGCGCGTCGCACAGACGAAATCTTATCGTCCATTTTCTTTAATCCATATTCCAACTGAGGAACCAATAACGACGCCATTTCGAACTCTCCTTTTTGAGCATGCAACGTTAGTTGCGTACTCATAGAAACTGTAAAAATTTTTATCTCAAGATCCTCACTAGGGGTAATATCCAAAATGGTTGGAAGTTCATTCATCTGTTTGCTCCACTCGCTGGCCTCATCCCATTTGCCCAGTCGCATGGCCACATGAACGGCGTTGCTCAAAACGGATAAGAACACAGATGGATCTACTTTAAACAATTCGCGACGCTCATTGATTAAAGCAATATTTTTTGTCAAATAGACGTAACAATTTTTGTAATCCCCTTGCGCAAAATAATAGGCGGCATGTATATGGTTGAACTGGTAAGACAGCTCTACACTTTCCGGGGCCCATTCAATAATTTCCTTTACATTTTGTAATGCCTGAGTTAGCATTTCAACGTGCGCCGCATCCCGTACTTTACCTTGACGATAGATATGGGTGAAAATAACCGACTTGGCTTGCCACATTTGGTTGTATGCATCAATTTGCTGCATTACCTTCTTATCACGCAACGCCAAATCCTGCAATTCTTCAGCATCTGGATTGGCCTCATAATGGTCTTTTTCCAAAACCCTTTTTTCCCATCGCTGGATTTCCATCAAAAGCAAAAAGCATTCATGATTCTCCGCAACTTTTCGCGCACTGTTGAGTAGTTTCAAACATTGATCATAAAGTGACTTGTGATACAATATTTCAATGGCATGCAATTGTTTGTGCAATTGTGCCTGTACACTACTCTCACCATGAAAACTATCTAAACTTTTCAAGATGGCCGAATAGAGCCTATTCTTGCTAATGCTGAAACGTTGAGTGAAGGACCTGTCCATTAACTTTAGTAAAAAATTTTCTTCGTCGTAGACTTCTTGTTTGTCAAATGCATCAAACAATAACACATATTTGTTGTTATAACCAATGATGTGTCGCGAAGATAACACATTTAAAAAGCGTTTTT
>JBDKJN010000323.1:0-3573 GCA_039796595.1 Bacteroidota bacterium | reverse complement strand
ACAGTCATTTAAATAGTAGTAAAAAGTCTGTTTTCCTCCTCAAAAATGGCCTCAATTTTATTTTATCAACATGTTTTTTTGGGTTCGGTCGAACTTTTTTTCCCCCAGATCTTAACACTATTTTCTCCACTCCCCTGGCACTCCCCTTTTACATCCTGAAAATGCGCTATTCCATTCATTTTTAAACTTATGGGATCCAAATAGCTTCTTCAATCGGATTTCCCATTCGCTCTTTGCTCATTTTTCAGGGAATTTGAAAAAAAAAAGCGGAGTTGATTTTCGCAATGCTACTCTATCAACTCCGCATTTCCATTATTTGCGTTTTTTCTTCTTTTGAATGAAAGTGGTTTCATTCTGGAAATTACCTTTCTTCTTGCCGCTCTTCATCGGTGTATCGGCAAAAGCATTCTTCCAGCTAAATCCATCACCGCCACCAGAGCGCTGACCTTCTCGTCCACTTCCTCTGTTTTCGCCACGGTATTCTCCACGGCTTCTACCACGGTCACCGCCGCCAGAACGCTGACCGCCTCCACCACCGCGCTCACGATCTGAACGCAGACGCGTACGAGGTACGCCAGCATCGCGATTGCCGCGGCTTTCTACACGCACTGTACGTCCTTGGTAGGTAGCACCATGCATTTGCGCAATGACTGCATCCACAGACTCCACCTTCACTTCGATCAACGAGAACGTATTTTTCACATCTGCCCAGGTAACTGCTTCTGTGCCTATTTCAGCGTTTTCAGCTACAAACTCCTTGATATTGTTGAAATCGAATCCATCCATCTGGCCGATATTCATGTACAATTTCACAACTCCTGGATTGCTTGATTTGCGGTCACCACGGTCGCTTGCAGCGTGATTTAGATCCGGTGCATTGCGGTAGTATTCCAGGAATCGGTTGAACTCCAAGCTTACAAAGCGCTTGATGATATCTTCACGTGACAATTCCTCTAATTCGGTCATTGCTGCCGGTAAATAACGCTCAATGGCTTTTTCGTTGACATCCACATTATGGATGCGCTTAATCATAGCCATTAATTGCGCTTCACACACCTCAATGCCATTTGGAACTTGGTGTTGCACAAACTTCTGCTTGATCTTCTTTTCGATCTCGCGAATTTTATGCTGCTCTTTCATATGAATGATCGCAATACTCACTCCACTCTTACCCGCACGAGCTGTACGCCCACTGCGGTGATTGTAGTTCTCCGCTTCATCAGGCAATTGGTAGTTGATTACGTGCGTAACATCATTTACGTCGATACCGCGTGCTGCAACGTCCGTTGCAACAAGCATTTGCAATGAACGTGAGCGATAACGTTTCATCACAAAGTCGCGCTGCGCCTGAGATAAATCCCCATGCAAAGCATCGGCATTGTAGCCATCTTTAATCAACGCATCGGCTACTGTTTGTGTTTCGGCCTTGGTACGGCAGAAAACAATAGCAAAAATATCTGGGTTCACGTCAGCAATACGTTTTAGCGCAGCATAACGGTCTTTCGAATGCACGACATAGTAAATGTGTTCGATGTTTTCATTACCTGAATTGCGTGTTCCAACAGTGATTTCAGCTGGATCTTGCATGTATTCACCTGCGATACGCATCACCTCGTTCGGCATGGTCGCTGAGAACAACCAAGTGCTTTTTTCGTCAGGAGTTTTGGACAAAATCATATCCAAATCATCCTTAAAGCCCATGGTCAACATTTCGTCGGCCTCATCGAGAACAACGAATTGGATCAAGGACAAATCAATCACACCGCGCTCGATCATATCTACCATACGACCAGGAGTACCAACGATCACTTGAGGACCGCGACGGACTTCGCGAATTTGACCTTCGATGCTCGCACCGCCGTAAATAGACACGACGTGTGCGCCTTTTTGGAACTTGCTAAAGTTTTGAAGATCGCGGGTGATTTGCATGCACAACTCACGTGTTGGGCATAAGATCAATGCTTGTGTATCGCGCGACTGAAAATCGAGCAAACTCACAAGAGGAAGACCAAAAGCAGCCGTTTTACCGGTTCCTGTTCGCGCCAAAGCAACAAGGTCGCTGTTGCCCGACATCAATACCGGGATTGCTTGCTCCTGGATTGGAGTTGGATTTTCGTAACCCAATTCCGTGATGGCCTGCAACACCTGTGGTGCCAAGCCCAATTCTGAAAAATTCATGTATGTAATTGTTATTTACAACACCATTTGAATTCAAAACAAAACATCACCGATCATTGGTTTGAACCAATGAGGTTAAGTTTCGCAGACAAAAGTTGCTATAAGGTTGTTTATGCAAATCGAGATGGGTATTAACGCCACTCTCTCATTTACATTCAAGATCCGTGTTGCCTTGCTTTGCACAAGGGTTTACGGTCCGACAACCACACTGCACGCGGGTAATAATGCGTGAGGGAACCAATTAATGAGAAAGCTAATTTTCTTCCTTTTTCGAAAATGCGGCGCAAATATAGTGATTTTCAATGGTTCCCGCAAATAGAGTTGAATAATCACTCTCACAACTACATCAAATTCGAGACAAAATCATACTGTTAGCCGTTGTCCTTGTTGAATTTTTCGATCAAATCAGGACGGCGTTGCGCAGTTTTTTTATACGATTCTTGAAATCTCCACTCCTCAATTTTGGCAAAATGGCCACTCAACAGGATTTCGGGCACCTTCATTCCATCGTATTCTGCAGGACGCGTGTAAACTGGCGGTGCTAATAAATGATCTTGAAATGAATCGGAAAGCGCGCTTGTTTCATCATTGAGAACGCCAGGAATTAACCGTACAACACTATCCACAATCACTGCTGCTGCCAATTCTCCTCCACTTAAAACATAATCGCCTATGGAAACTTCGCGAGTGATGTATTTATCGCGAATGCGTTGGTCTACGCCTTTGTAATGGCCGCAAAGCAAGAGTAAATTTTGTTTCATCGACCATTGATTGCAAAGGCCTTGATGTAAGGTCTCGCCATCTGGCGTGAGATAAATGATCTCATCATATGAGCGTTCAGCCAATAGCTTTTCGATGCAGTCTGCTATGGGCTGACACGTCATAACCATGCCAGCTCCGCCGCCGAATTGATAGTCGTCTGCTTGTTTGTTGTTGGCTGTGCTATAGTCGCGAATGTTGTGAATATGAATCTCCGCCAAGCCCGCTTTTTGCGCACGATGCATGATGCTATCCGCAAAAGGACCTTCCAATAATTTCGGCAACAGAGTTAGAATGTCAATGCGCATGCGATCAATATTGAGGGTGGACAGGTTTGTTTTGTAAAATTTCTTCAATGGCTTGCATCACATCAGGCGTTAAAAGATGTGCATGCTCACGTGCCTTGAGATTGTGTTCGAGTTGATCCACCTTGCTGGCACCAAGAATTACAGTAGATACATTGGGATTCACCAAGCACCAATTGATGGCGAGATGCGGCAGAGAACAACCGAGATCATTAGCAAGATTCGAAAGCTTTTCGACTTTATTAAAATTATCGTCCACCAATGTTTTGTTGGCCAGCCAATCCAATTCCTGGCGTTCAAGGCGACTATCGCGGGTGTTTTCCTTGCGGTA
>JBDKJN010000322.1:0-8322 GCA_039796595.1 Bacteroidota bacterium | reverse complement strand
AATTTGGATGGACGAAATGAAAAGTTGGCCTAATGGATACTACACCGAAGAGACATCCAAACGTGTTCAAGTGACCGGTGTACTCACAGAACGTTATGACTTACCCGTATACAATCCATCCGATTCGATTATTCGACAAGGCGTTGAAATGCCAGAAGGAAAAGGCGTTGAAGAATCTAGTCATCGATTTGTTATTACGAAATATACTTGGGGAGAAATAAAATAAATCTGCTCAAAGAATTACGTCTATCCAACCTTCACACTATCGTACAAAAAATATGGACCCAACGGCGGAACAGTTCTTTCATCAACAATTGGTCGAGACGAAAATACAATTCGACAAATCTGATGTAAAACACAAACAACAAGAGATGTCACAAAAATGGAATTACGCCGTTTGTGCAACCCCTATACAAAAATCAAAAGGTGTCATTTTTGGCATCAACTGGGGTGGGAATAATATGGATCCGCAATCCAAGATGCCAGATGGCTCTGGAATAAAGAATTATCGTTTCATTAAACAAAGTCGAGCACTACTAGAAGAATATTGGGGAGTAAATATTGAGGAACCAGATTTCAATTATACCAATCTGTGTTCTTTTAGATCACCACGTGCAAATCAACTGACGGATAATGACTACGAGCTCTCCTTGCCATTGTTTGAAAAATATATTCGTTACATCCAACCGCCATGGATCCTTTCTCTTGGACGTAAGAATGTACAAATGCTCCAACATTTCGGAGTATTAAAAAACATACAACCACTCTGCGACCATACGAATAAACACAAAGGTTACTCCGGAGAGTTATGGGAATCTAATTTTTTCTCCGTACCACATCCTGGTGCACGAATTTCCAAAGAGTCACGCATTAAAATTTGGGAGGCAGTATCGAGGGAAATGAGGAAGATTGAAACTGAGGTTAGGTCTTTTTAATCTGTTTGTGTCCATGGCTCCATAATACAGCTCTCAATTGATCTTTTGACTTGTTCAGATTTCAAGCCTTTTCCTACTCTTCTAATCTCCGCCACTCTTCTATCGGCAAATCACCCAAAATAGGATCTCTAACGATTACACTATCGTTGGACTCATGAACAAGCACGAATGGCATAGGCCAAGACGCTCTCAAACCACCATCCGGATATGACCTTCGAACCTCAACCAGATACCAACCGGGTCTGTTATCTTTCGAGATAGACGTCACCACCATATGCACACCTGGTTCCGCACTCCGACGCTCATTTACCTCTGGTATTTGCCATGCTTTTCGATGAATCGCCATCATAGCCGGATCCAATAATGAGCGAATAGTATCAAAGTAGGCCTCACATCCTTCTTTTTTGATCCACTTCTTTTGGTATTTTTTGACCTCGGCTAAACTCTTGTCTTTGAACATAAGTGTATCATCCCACCAGAGGCTAATAAAGCCACTCTCTCCTTTGTCCAGACGAACAAAACTCGCATAAACCACATAATCCTCCATTTGAGCGGCTTCGAACAAAGACTCTGTGAAATCATGCCATCGGCTTTCATCTCCGAAGTTGCACGACATCAACGCAAGGCTCATCCACAAAAAGATCATTGGAGATAAACATCGCATCATGGAAGAAAAGGTAATAAAAAAGATCTATACCTTCTGCCCTGCTCTTGAAAACAAGTTCTCGAACAAATTCTTCATGCGTTGTTCGTGCACCTTGCTGGAGCCGGCTGCAGGTGATGCCGATGCAGGAAGTGCTACAACATCCAAATTCAAATGGCGCAATGCACGCAGGATATAACTCCAAGCACCCATGTTCTCCGGTTCTTCCTGTAACCAAAGGACCTGTGCGTTTTTGTTATAGCTCTTAATGACTTGGTTGATTTGATCGGCAGGTAGCGGGTACAATTGTTCGATGCGCACCAAGGCAATAGAATCCACGCCTAATTTTTCGCGCATCTCTAACGCTTCGTAATACACTTTACCTGTGCACAAAGCAACAACTTCGACTTGCTTTTTATTTACGCCCGCATCGTCCAATACCTCTTGGAATCCTCCTTTGGTGAGTTCCTTCATGGATGATACAGCCTTTGGATAACGCAATAATTTTTTCGGTGTGAAAACAATCAACGGCTTGCGGAAAGCGGTCTTCGTCTGACGACGCAACAAATGGAAGAAATTCGCAGGTGTTGTGACGTCACACACATACATATTATTCTCCGCACACAACTGCAAGTAACGCTCCATACGTGCGCTGCTGTGCTCACTACCTTGACCTTCGTATCCGTGTGGCAAGAACATGGTAATACCATTCATGGTGCGCCATTTATCTTCCGCAGCAGATATAAATTGGTCAATAATGATCTGCGCACCGTTGTTGAAGTCTCCGAATTGTGCTTCCCAAATGGTCAATCCATTCGGTGTACCAAATGCATAACCGTAATCAAAACCCAACACACCATACTCCGACAACAAGCTGTTGTAGACATTGAACTTGAGCTTTGGATTCACCTCGTTGAGCAACACAATTTCTTTTTCGCTATCCTCATCCGTTTTTACAACGGCATGACGATGCGAGAAAGTTCCACGCTCTACATCTTGTCCGCTCAAGCGCACAGGATGATTTTCGTTGAGCAAACTTGCGTAAGCCAACATCTCACACATACCCCAATCCAGCTGATCGTCTTCGATCATCTTCAATCGATCGCTAAATACTTTGGCCGTCTTGTTGAAAATCTTTTCGCTTGCCGGCAATGTGCTAATTTTAGTCGCAAGTGCTTTTATCGTTTTGGCAGCAACACCGGTTTCGATGCTCTTGGCCATATCTTCTTCTGTTGCTGAACGGAAGTCTTTCCATGTTTCTTCCATGAAGTGCTTCACGTACGATTTGTTCTTGGTTTTCGCCAAGGTCAACGCATCGTCCAATTCTTTTTCGAAATTGGTTTTAACAGCTTCCGCTTCCTCCACAGAAATTACTCCCTCCTGGATCAAACGATCTTTGTATAAATCGCGCAACGATTTGTGTGTGCTGATCAATTTGTACAACGTTGGCTGCGTAAACTTCGGCTCATCGCCCTCGTTGTGGCCGTACTTGCGGTAACCAAGAAGGTCAACAAATACATCCATGTTAAATTTCTGGCGATACTCCAAAGCCAATTTCATTGTAGCAACTACGGCCTCTACATCATCCGCATTGACATGGAACACTGGACACAATGTGGTTTTGGCCACGTCGGTGCAATACGTGCTCGTACGCGCATCGAGGTAGTTCGTCGTAAAACCAACTTGATTGTTGGTTACGATATGCACTGTACCTCCTGTGCGATAACCGTCCAAACCAGCCATTTGAATCACCTCGTAAACGATACCTTGACCAGCTATTGCTGCATCACCATGTACCAAAATCGGCACGATGGCATCTTCGTCATTCAAATAGTGATCAATTTTAGCGCGGGTCAAACCTTCAACCACGGGATTCACCGCTTCAAGATGCGATGGATTGGGACAAAGCGTGAGATGCACTTTTTTATCTCCCATTTGTACATCGCGAGAATATCCCAAATGATATTTTACGTCACCATCAAATGAAGCATCTTCTTCAAATTCGGCACCTTCAAATTCTTTAAAAACTTCGGCATGCGGTTTTCCCAAAATATTGGTCAACACATTCAAACGCCCTCGGTGTGCCATACCAATCACAAATTCCTTGACGCCCATTGTTGCACCTTCTCGCACCAAAAATTCCATGGCAGGGATCACAGCCTCAACGCCTTCCGCGCTAAAACGTTTGGCACCAACAAAACGGCGATGAATGAACTGTTCAAACAAACTGGCTTTACTCGCCATCTCAAAAATGGCTTTCTTTTCCTCGCCAGAAAACTTCTGTTTGTTGACCGCTTCGATGCGCTCGCGCAACCATTTTACGCGCTCCGGATCGCGCACGTACATGTATTCAACTCCCACACTCTGGCAATAACAGTTTTCCAAATGTTGGAGGATATTGGCCAAAGTCGCAGGACCTAAGCCGATTTCCTGACCCGCCTGAAACGTGGTTTGCAAATCTGCAGCAGACAGCCCAAAATTTTCCAGATCCAAGGTCGGCATGTGCTTGCGGCGTTCGCGAACCGGGTTGGTTTTGGTAAACAAGTGTCCACGCTGGCGATAGCCATTGATCAGATTGATGACCTTAAACTCTTTTTGGGTTTCGACGCTCACTCCACCATGGCCATTATCGCCAGGCAATACGGAAAACTGAGCGTTTTGGAACTCAAAACCTTCGAAAAAACGCTGCCAACTTGCATCTACACTGCTTTTATCGGCCTTATACGAATTGTACAATGCCTCCATACTTGCGATTTCCGAATTGCTCAAATAAGAATGGTCACTCATAATTAACTCTCTGATAATGTTGAAGTGGTCAAAGTTACTCAGGCTTGGAAAAACAACGGATATTTTTCTGCCCTTTTTTAGCTCATTTGCCGTGGTCAAACCGCATATTTCCCTGCCATCGAGCAGAACATCCGCGAATCGAGCCAGAAATGGCCTTTGAACAACGTTTAAACCTTACGATACATGACAGTGCAAAGTTCCATGTAATCTTGAACTTTTCCACATACCCTACATTCAAGTGAGGCCGCCAATTATCTTTGAAACATGGAATATTCGCCGCTTTTGCAATGGACAGCTTATGGACTATATTGTCCGGCAGGCGATTTTTTCATTGATCCCATTCGACCGGTTGCCAAAGCCATCATTACCCATGCCCACAGTGATCATGCGAGGCCAGGAATGCGTTTATATGTAGCTCATCACGACACCATTCCCTTGTTAAGACTGCGCTTGGGCGACGGCATTCAAACGGTCGGAATGGCCTATGGCGAAAAAAAATCCTTGAACGGTGTGAATATCAGCCTACATCCTGCCGGGCATATCATAGGCAGTGCCATGGTGAGGCTTAGCTATAAAGGACAAGTGGCGGTCATCAGTGGAGACTATCACAACACGCACAGCCCTTACTGCACACCGCTCGAGATTGTGCCGTGCCACACTTTTGTGACAGAATCCACCTTTGGTATTGCACCTTTTAAATGGAAGCCAGAACAAGAGATTATGGACGAAATTGCCAATTGGATCCAATTCAATCAATCCGATGGCCGGGCTAGTGTCCTGATTTGCTATGCACTGGGCAAGGCTCAACGTGTCATCTCTGCTCTTTCTGAACGTTTTCCAATGATATATACCCACAATAGTGTACAACAAGTGCAAGAATGCCTGCGTACTTATGTGCCTGATATTCCGCGTACAGAGGTCATCACATCTCAAACTCCTCGCAAACAAATTGAAGGTCAAATCATCGTTGCACCTCCAGGTATCCTGAAAGGAAACTGGCTTCAACAGTTGCCTGTGCATCGTACCGCCTATTTAAGCGGTTGGGCTCAATTGAAGTCCCGACCTATGGCCAGATTCGTAGATACCATGATAGCCCTTTCGGATCATGCCGATTTTGCTGGTTTGGAGAGCGTTTGTTTGGCTACTGGTGCAGAAAACTTCTTAACCTGTCACGGATATGATAAGGACTTTGCCCTGCACCTGCGTTTGTTGGGTAAACAAGCTACGACATTGATTCCGCAGCCTGTACTTACGTTGTTTTAATCGAATATTTCGACAACAACTCCTATTCTTAAAGCATACGTTGAAACGGTCGACCTGCTGGGACTAACAAATGGTCGCTCCGCTGGAGCTTAGCAAGACCTGTTAATATTTGACGATCATACATTATTGGCTTTGCCTTGGATAACCCCACTCAGTACCAGAGGGACGGCCCATTGCTAGCCATACGCACAACATCGGTCGAATCAACACGCCAAGTCCCAGAAGGACGGCCTATTTGTGCGGTTCTTCGCCTTTTTCTTACATTGAATCACTTCTACCTGTACTCATAGTCAATGGATCATCAACCTCCCTATTTTTGCATCATGCCTGTTTATGTTGATCAAATCGGACACACCATCAATCTTGAGCAAACGCCACGGCGTATAATAAGTTTGGTTCCTTCACAAACAGAATACCTTATTGATCTTGGTCTGGAAGAACAGATCGTTGGAATCACCAAATTCTGTGTTCACCCTGAGCATCTACGCCAACAAAAAACCATTGTAGGTGGAACCAAAAACCTGCATCACGACCGCATTGCAGCGCTTGCTCCCGATTTGATTATAGCCAACAAAGAAGAAAACACCGCCGATGATATTCATCGCTTACAGCGGGAATATGCGGTATGGACCAGTGACATTATCACTCTGGAGGACAGTTACGCGATGATGCAAATTGTCGCAGATATGACAGGGACCTCGCAGCTCGGATCGTCGTGGATCGAAAGCATCCGTAGCAGTTTCGCCCACATCCCACAAACACCTAAACGCAAAGCACTCTATTTTATATGGAATAAGCCATGGATGGTTGCCGGCACCGCAACATTCATTCATCAGCTCATGCGATGTGCCGGTTTCGAAAATGCAGCTGCTCAATTCGCAGATCAACGCTATCCTGAAGTCACGGAAAAAGACATCCTGGAAAGCGACGCAACCCACCTGCTATTATCCAGCGAACCATTCCCTTTTGGAAAAGAACATCAGGCAGAAATCCAAGCACTTTTTCCTACCAAAAAAGTGATTTTAGTAGATGGGGAAATGTTCAGTTGGTATGGCTCCAGAATGGCGCTGGCAGCCAAAAATTTCGATCAATTGCAATCCGTTGATTTTCAATAATCTACAAAAGAAATTCAATCATTTATTCAACACCATTTCTGTTGATGATTTGTGTAAAACCAAAGCCACAGAAAATCCATAAAAAGAGGCTAAAATTGGTCATTTCGGTGGTATATTCGCGTTCGATTCAAAAACGGCTTTTTTACCTATCAACAAAGCATTTTAACCAAGGTCTCCCAGAGGTCTTTCAACTTGCTCAATAACGAGAAAATCTATGCATTGAATCGAAGTATTTATTCAATTTTGATTTTGCAACCGTGGAAGAAACAACAACAGTTATGACAGAAGAAACGTCAGCTTCAAAAGCTGCTAATTATACCGCAGATAATATTCAAAGTCTTGAGGGTATGGAGCACGTGCGCATGCGTCCATCGATGTATATCGGTGACACAGGCATTCGTGGTTTACATCACTTGGTGTATGAAGTAGTCGACAACAGTATCGATGAAGCATTGGCCGGTTATTGCGATATAATCAGCGTGGACATCAACACCGATAATTCTATCACCGTGAAAGATAACGGTCGTGGTATTCCGGTAGACATGCATAAAAAAGAAGGTGTCTCGGCATTACAAGTGGTAATGACCAAGATTGGAGCTGGTGGTAAATTCGATAAAGGCTCGTACAAAGTTTCTGGTGGTTTGCACGGCGTTGGTGTAAGCTGTGTGAACGCATTGAGTACGCACCTGCGTGCCGAAGTTCACCGCGATGGTAAGATTTACGTGCAAGAATACAGCATCGGAAAACCTTTGTTCGCTGTGAAGCAGGAAGGTGAAACTACGTACCGCGGAACCATTGTGACGTTCAAGCCTGATACGAGTATTTTCGATAATACCGATTACAACTATGTGACCTTAGCTACTCGTATGCGCGAGCTGGCTTTCTTGAATAAAGGAATTAAGCTTACACTTACTGATCGTCGAGTCATTGAAGAAAATGGCGAAGCCAAGTCCGAAACTTTCCACAGCTCTCAAGGTTTGGTGGAATTTGTAAAGTATATCGATGAAAATCGCCCAGCGATCATCAACCGCATCATTCATATGGAACGCACTGATGGTGACATTCCCGTTGAAGTTGCGATGGTATATAATGATAGCTTCAACGAAAACGTACATAGCTATGTCAACAATATCAATACACACGAAGGTGGAACACATCTTAGTGGGTTCCGTCGTGGTTTGACGACCACTCTTAAAAATTACGCGGAGAAAAGCGGTATGTTGGAAAAACTCAAGATTGAGATTTCACCAGATGACTTCCGCGAAGGGTTGACCGCAATCGTTTCAGTTAAAGTTGCAGAGCCGCAATTCGAAGGTCAAACTAAAACCAAATTGGGTAATCGTGAGGCTGTAGCGCCCGTTAGTCAGGTGGTGAGTGAAATGCTCGAGGCTTATCTCGAAGAAAATCCAGGTGATGCTCGTCAGATTGTAAATAAAGTTGTATTGGCTGCGCAAGCACGTCACGCTGCGAAAAAAGCCCGTGAATTGGTGCAACGCAAAACCGTTGGTGGCGGTGGTGGTCTTCCGGGTAAACTGGCCGACTGCGCTGAAAAAGATCCTTCGAAATCTGAGTTGTTCTT
>JBDKJN010000321.1:0-3237 GCA_039796595.1 Bacteroidota bacterium | reverse complement strand
CAGTAATGTCTACATCATCTCCGTTAGCATTGGCCAAAGAAGTGTAGTTCGCGTTAACGATTAGGTTGTACGAGTTGCCAGGGATCAAACCGAAAGCAGGATTGCTCAATGTTGTAGCACCTGTAACTGTTCCCGTACCACCACCGGTAGAACCAGACACTGGAGAGAAATTCAGGGTGTAAGAATTTGCGCCAGTCCATTTTGTTTTGAATGAACTGCAAATGTTAAGAGGAGAAACAACATTTGTGTTACAAGCTGATTGCAAGAGTTGTTTGATACAAACATTATAGTCGCCACCAGCAGCACCAACGGCGCTAACTGAAACATAATACGTTTGACCGATGGTTAAACCGTCAAAGTTAAGAGTCTCTACACCTGAAGTAGCTGAGCTAGCGTTTTCAGTAGCACCAGGAATTGGAGCCAATGAACTGTTGAGCAATTGGATTGCAGCATCCATTCCGCCGTGTGTCAATTGAATGCTAACTGCTGTTGAAGTAGCAACAAAACGGTACCAGTGATCAGGACCGGTGAACGCATTACTTTCTGGTGAATTTGCAGCGAATTGAAGTGAACCCGCATAGGATTGACATTGTGGGTACCATGAGTTAGCTGAAGATACCATTGGTGCGCCAGCTGGTGAGTCTTGAGCCATACAAGCAGAGCAAGCACCGTAGCATACTACTGGCAATACGATATTGCTGCTACCAACAAGAAGTGAACGGTTTGTAAAGCCCCATGCTGTAACTGTACAAGAAGATCCCTCTACAAGCTGTTCAGAGCTTATCCAAGCACCGTGAACGTATTTGTATTCGTAAGCACCTGACTGCAATGGTACAGTAATTTCCCAGATGTTATCGTTGTTTGCGTCAGTCATTTGAGCGCAATCTCCACACCATCCGTTGAATGTTCCGTTAAGGGTTGGGTTAACACCAGGTTGGTTGGTCATATCTACACGGAATGTTACATTGTAAGTTGGAGGACTGCAAATGTTGCAGCTACCATAACAAACAACAGGCAGAGTCATATCGCTATTTACAGTCAACGAACGATTCGTAAAACCACCATTTGTTACAGTACAAGGGTTACCTGCTGTTAAGTTTTCTTGACCAGCCCAACCATCATGAGAATACTTGTACTCATAAACGCCTTGTGTAAGAGGCACTGTTACTGTCCAAATATCGTCATTATTAGCATCAGTCATTTGGATACAGTTTCCGCACCATGAGTTAAATGTTCCATTTACCTCAGGAGTTGTGTATCCAGTTACATTTGACATGTCGACTTGGAAAGTCACGTTATATGTTGGTAGCACGCAAGCGGAGCAAGTTCCATAACATACCACAGGGATAGTCATATCGCCAGTCACATTAAGTGCGCGATTGGTGTTCGCTCCTGTTGTAATTGTGCACGAAGAGCCTGACGTTAAAGTTTCTTGACCAGCCCAGTTGCCATATGAATATTTGTATTCATAAGAACCAGCTTGAAGTGGAACAGTCACAGTCCAGATATTATCATTGTTGGAGTCAGACATTTGAGTACAGCTACCGCACCAATTGTTGAAAGTACCATTTACTTCAGGTATAGTATAGCCAGTTGCTAAAGTCATATCAACT
Source organism: Bacteroidota bacterium (assembly GCA_039796595.1). Classification (GTDB taxonomy): domain Bacteria; phylum Bacteroidota; class Bacteroidia; order Flavobacteriales_D; family Sanyastnellaceae; genus CANHSF01. The sequence continues at coordinate 1,624 of JBDKJN010000321.1, read as the reverse complement.
TGGAAAGTCACATTGTAGATTGGAATAACCGAAGCACAGTCTACGCAAGCATTCCAACAAACTACGGGTAAAGTTGCTGCAGCACTGACTGACAACGAACGATTCGTAAACGCACCTGTTGTTATCGTGCAAGGCAAACCTGGCGCTAAGCTTTCTTGAATTCCCCAGTTATCTGCGGCGAATTTGTATTCATAGTTCCCAGGAGGAAGGCTGATCGTGGTTTCCCAGATGCCATCGGAGTTCGAATCAGTTAGGGGGTTGGCATTACCACTCCAACCATTGAAGCTACCATTTACAGTTGGTTGAGTAAAGCCCGTTACACCATTCATATCAACTCGGAAGGTAATTGGGACTACACTGGAGCAAGAACTGCAAGAGGCCCAACAAACGGTTGCTTGCACAACAGGTGTGCCTGCAACAACCAATGTGCGATTGGTGAATGCACCTGTAGTAATTGTGCACGATGAACCAGGTGCTAAATTTTCTTGTTGAGCCCAACCATCTGCTTGGAATTTGTACTCATAGGTGCCTGGCGCAATATCGATAGTTGCTGTCCAGATATTATCCATATCTGGATCGGCCATTGGGTTATCCCACTGAGCCCAACTGTTGAAACTACCACTTACAAAAGGCGTGGTAAAGCCTGTCACATTGGTCATATCAACGCTGAAAGTCACGTTGGTAGCCCAAATTACGTTCGTGAACAACACGAGCGCAAACAAGGAAAATAGTATTCTTTTCATAGTTATTTTGTTTGGATTATGACACGAATATATGCTTATTGTATATTCTACAAAAAGTATTTTTGTATTTTGTACAATAAGTCACCTTTTAACGAGTAATATTCCCTAATATTTACCTGTAATTGTTTGATAATCAAAGAGAGAAGAATTTTGTTAAAAATCGCCGGAAAAATGAAAAAATATTTTTTCGGACGACCTAAAAGCTTGATTTAGAAAAAGTGAAGGGTTTTTTGCGATCAAGAAATACAAAATGCATTCAAAAAGGTCATTCCGTTTTGAAAAGGATATCTGGTAATAAAATAATCTGTGGAGTTGATTATCAAAAATCGAAAACCCCAATTTCGTGTATGCAGTCAAATGCGATTCGTTCAATGTGCAAGTGAACGAAATACTTTTATTGGATTGACATAACACGGAATAGAGTCAACATGAATTCAATCGCAAATAAGTGGCCTCTTTAAAACCAATGCGCTTGCACATTTAAACGATAGAAATGAGGAGACTTACTTCACTGATATTTTACCGCCGGTAATAGTAAAACTATAGAGTACCATCGTATCGACACTTTTCGAACTGACCGTCCCTGGTGTCCAAATTTTTAATTCTGCAAATACTGCAACAATCTGTTCATCCAATTCCGGGCTTTTTGTTTTGTTGTCGATTTTACATTGCACCAGTTCACCTTTACAATTCACAATAAGACCGACCATACCTTTGTCTTCATAGTTTGGTTTATCATGGAGATAGGTCACTTTAGCATTTAGCTCTGCTGCAATTTCTTCATCTGTTTTCGGTGCTTTTGCTTTGACCTGATTGTTCCCAGGGAAAGGAAGAATTACGATAACATTTTGAATGTCGCATACACCTTGAACGGGTTCTTT
>JBDKJN010000320.1:0-12685 GCA_039796595.1 Bacteroidota bacterium | reverse complement strand
CTAAATCTGAAGTAGCGACTTGGCTTTCAAATAATTAAATTGATTTGCCTCGCAGGATAGGATTTTGTGCCTTATCTTTGCAGCATGCAAAAATGGAAAATAATGGCTGTTCTCGCATTGTACCTTATTGGTGCACTGGGAGTGCATATCCAAATTCATTTTTGTTGTGGTCAATTGGCAGGTTTGGAATGGAACCCAGACGGAGATCTCAACTGCAATGACAGCGATAACTGCTGTAAAAAAGGCGATTGCTGTTCATCAATTCTTATCCAAGCCGATATTGAAGATGAACACTTCGCATCTGCTAAATGGTTCAGTAGTCAAACGACATTCGTTCAAATAACAACTTACGGTAACAACGATTGCTGTCAACGCTTGGCCTCTGAAAAGGTCGTTGCAGAGGATGTATATAGAGGACCTCCGCCCATAGCGGGAAAAAGTCGCTGTTGTCTGTTTCAAAATTGGAAAGTGGATACAATGGTTTAAACCAACCATACGGTTGCGTTCAATCCTGTTTTATGGATTTACAAATATGCTTGATAGCGAAATGTAGATCCGATTCCAACATAGTTTTTAATCTAATAATGACTTTCCAATGAAAAAATATTTGATCATAACAATCAGCGTAATGCTGATTCAGAGTTTAGGGTTTTCCCAATCTAAAAAAGTTGAAACTACAACCTTCTGGGTAGCGGGCGTCTGTGGCCGCTGCGAATCAGTCATCGAATCTACCCTCGATACACGAGGTGTTCTAAGTGTTGACTACGACTTGGATAAAAATGTGTTGACCATTACATACAAGCCAGGTAAAATTACTCTTGAGCAAATTCATCACTTGCTCAATGAAGCAGGATACGACACAGAGGCTTCCAAATGCACGGATGAGCAATATGCGCGAGTACACAAATGTTGCAAGTACCGTGAAATGGAAAAGCATTAAGCCATGAAGAGATTTATTTTTTTTCTTGGGTGCTTAGGTGCCCTTAATGGCTTTGGTCAAAGTTCGGGACGTGTTTTGGATGCTTCTTCAGGGCAGCCCATTGTGGGATGTATAATTCATGAAGTTGGCACGGAAAGAGCAGCTACAACGAATATTGAAGGCGCATTCGTTTGGCCAAACGGTCAGGCACTTCTGGTTTTTCACGCTCTGGGATATGCGCGGGATACAGTGAATTGGTCGGGTACTGAGGTAGACAAAGTGATCGCATTGCATGCGGACCTGCTAAACGAAGTTAAAATTGAAGAGCATGTTGGTGGAACTGAATTGTCATTGCTCAATCCGCAAGGTTTTCAAACACTCAACAAAAAGGAGTTGTGTAAAGCAGCGTGCTGCAATTTGTCGGAAAGCTTTGAGACCAATGCATCTATTGATGCGGCATTCACCGATGCGATTACAGGTACCAAACAAATTCGAATGCTCGGTTTGGATGGCAAGTACACTCAGGTGATGTTTGATAATATGCCTGGAGTGCGTGGTCTGGCATCGACCTACGGATTGACATACGTACCTGGGCCTTTCATTCATCAGATCCAAATTGCAAAAGGTGCGGGTTCTGTCACCGCAGGTTATGAATCGATTGCTGGTCAAATCAATGTTGCGCACAAAAGCCCTGATAATGCTGAGAAGTTGTTTTTAAATGCTTATGCCGGTAATGCGGGGCGCACAGAACTTAATGTGGTTTGGAATCCAACAATCAATAAAGAGGCCGCTGATTGGACCACTTCCGTGATGGCGCATGGTGCATATAGCTCACTGCGTCGAGACATGAATGAAGATGGATTTTTGGACAATCCGCTTTTCACCAATATCATTGTGAGGAACGATTGGAAATGGCAATCGGCAAAGGGCTGGACTGGTCTTTATTCGGGATCAATCATGCGTTTTTCGAATACAAGCGGACAATTTGAATTCGCTCCAAATGACGCGATTCGTTCACAACTATGGGGTGTTCATTTAAAGACCAATCGATATGAAGTAGGCGCAAAAACGGGATATGTTTATAGTGATAAACCTTGGCAAAGTTGGGGTAGTCAAGTGTCGTTGTTATCGCATGATCAGCAAGGCAATTACGGATATCGTCAATACGAGGGACAACATCAATACACAAGAGTCAATGTGCTTTTCAGTTCGCGGATCAGATCGGATGCACATAAGTACATTGTTGGCGTTTCTTCAGTATTAGAACGCTATGATGAACGTATCTTCTTCAAAGATTTCCCACCGATTGCTCTTTCTGGAGAGGCTACACAACGAAATGAATGGGTCAATGGTGTTTTTGCTGAGTACACATGGTCACCTAATCCAAACTGGATTATCGTTGGTGGGGCACGATACGATCACCACAATCTCTATGGTGGATTTGTGACGCCTCGTTTACATGCGCGGTGGAGTGTCACAGAAAGAGCTTCCTTAAAATTGATGTGCGGAAATGGCCGTCGGGTCGCCAATGTTTGGATGGACAATGTGGGCATGCTTGCAGGGAATCGGAGATTCGTTGGCCGTAACGGAGAACGGGTGGACTGGACCGCATTGGATATGGAATCGGCTTGGAATTCTGGCTTGATCTGGACCCAAAAAATGAAGATTGCACACCGTGATGCGAGTATCTCAGTCGACGCTTACCGCACGAATTTTCAGCGACAAGTGGTAGTGGATTTTGAAACACCGGAAGAGGTCAAAGTGTACAATTTGGATGGTAAAAGTTATAGTCATTCATTGCAGATCGAAGCCAATTATGAACCAGCTCGACGTTGGGATGTGCGGTTAGCGTACCGATGGCTGGAAGTACGCACTCAATTTGCAGATGGGTTGCGTGATAAGCCTTTGCTCAATCGACACAGGGCTTTTGTTAACCTGGCTTATGAAACCAAAACAAAGGCCAATGGAGCCAAATGGGGGTTCGATCTCACCTCACAATGGATTAGTAAAAAACGAATTCCTACTACGGATATGACGCATATGGAACATCAAGAGATGAGTACGTTTAGCCCTTCATACATGCAATGGAATGCACAAATAACGAGGGCCTTTTCAAAATCATTTGAGATGTATCTCGGTGGGGAAAACCTGACCAATTTTATGGTGCATGATCCTATAGTTTCAGCCGAAAACCCAGACTCAGAGACTTTTGATAGCGCCTTGATTTGGGGGCCAGTTTTCGGTAGGATGTATTATATCGGAATTCGGTGGAATCCGTTTAGCTCGGAAGATTGATTTTCAGGCAGTTAATCTACAGTCTTAAGGAGGTGTTAAGTTAACACTTTTGCCCACGCCGAGGCATTGTTTTTAACCAATTGGTCGTATCTTTACCCCTCGCGACCTTACCGCGAAAGAGTTAAATCAAACCAATCTAAAATGAAGCAAATCAAGTTACTTGCTACCCTCATTATTGTTTTAGCAGTCCAACATGCTCAAGCCGCATGGGGGATTTATAAATCGGGACTTTCCTTAAACGGTGGTTATTACGACTGTCAGTTAAATACGGCCTCTCCGGATTACAACCAAAGTTATTTTGGTCGTTTTACCTCAAGCGGATCGTTGACATTGGATTTTGCCGAAATATTGACATATAAAAACGGTGCATCCAATGTGTGTGGTGGGAATTTGCGCTATCGTGTTTATCGCACCTGTGATGTGGCTCCATCATTCTCTACATTGGCATTGACGTATTGCTGCGATTTTGGTGGAACCAATTGTACAGGCGGTGCTTGTGGCCCGGATGTTAGCAATGCAGGTGATCAAAAATGGCGCGGTGTGCCAGGTTCGACTGTTAATCTAATTTCAGGTTTAACGGCATCAGGTACTTACATCATTGAAGTGTACTATGATGCGCAAGGCGGTGATACTGGTGGTTGTGCGCAAACCATATATGATTCCAATTCATCTCTCAATTATATCGCATATTTCGAATTCGATGTGAACGACAGTTTTACAGACAGCAATATTTCTGCTACTCCGGTTTGGTCAGGAGATACCGGTAATTTTACAGTTATCGACAATAGCCGTTGCAGTGGATTATTGGGCACTGAAAATGTGCGCACGAAAACAGTTCGTTTGAATGTGGCCTCTGGTGCTGGAACGCAAAGCCTTTCAACGCAGATCGCAACATGGGATACACAACAAGAGTGGTATTTTTGGATGGGCCGCAACGATTTGAGTGGTGGTATCAACTACAGCGGTGTGAACCAACAAGCATTTTGGTTGTATGCCAATGAGTCCGATTTGGAATCGGCTACGGTAGATGGTTACCGCATTTTAATGGGCGAAGACGTAACTACGAATGTTCGTCTTCAGCGAATGGATAATGGAGTAGGTACTACAATTTTCGAATCGTCAGCGGGTATCACTAATGGATTGGTTGACTATGGTGTATCCTATCGTATCACCAGAAGTCAAACAGGTGTTTGGACGATTTATACATCAACATTACCTACCACAAGCGGTGCTACCCAATCTACGCCGACAGCATTGAGTTGTCCCGAGGTATTGTCAACTGTGAACCATGGTACAACTACCGATAATACATATGTTCCAGCAGCAAATGGTTATCTTGGTTTTCAAGCAATGCACAGTTCTGGCGCAGGGGCTCGTGTTACTGCTGAGTTCGATAATATTCGTTTCCGTGCACTTCCTCCGAGTACTGTATTTACCATCATCAATGGAACATCTGGCTCTGTGAATGAGGATGCTGCCTTGGCTGGAAATATTCCGATTGAGGTTCAATTGGCCAATCCTTCAGCTACAGTAGGCGCAACAGTTGACCTTGTGCTAACATCAGGTAGCGCTGGTCGTGTTGGACGGGGTTTGACCTCGAACACAGCCTATGCGCCAAGCTACACTACAATTACATTGACTTGGGCAGCCAATACGAGTGGATCGCAAATAGTTTATATCGATCCAGACAACAATGATTTGTGTGATGATATCGCCAATTTGACATTCCAATTACAAAACCCAACAGGAGGTAATAGCGCATTTGTAAATACGCCTAATACGTACAGTTTGACCGTGGTTGACGACAACATGGGGTATGACAACCTGCTCTCTGCCAATTTTGAATCAGGCGGCACCACGGGTTGGACGACAACAGGAACCGGTTGGTCAGCTGACCCTACTGCGCCAATCAATGGCACCAATAGTTTGCGTCACAGCCTTCAAGCAGGAAGTGGCACGTCGAGCATAGTATATGACCTTGATGACGTTTGTCTTCCTGGTGCAACAACAACTTGGCGCTTCAATCTAAAGTTCCAGGACGATTGTTCGTCGAACAACAATTTCCAAGTTTTCTTAGCGGCGAACGAAACGAATTTATTCTCATCTACTGTTGATGGTTATGCTGTCGTTATCGACCAAAACGCATTACCAATCAGCGGTACAGATGAATTTATTCGTCTTTATCGAGTAACAGATAATGCTTATGCATCAACCCCTATTATTGGTAGTACCTATGAGTGGCTTAACAATCTCAACGGCGGTAATAAAGTGGGTATAGAAGTAGTATTGGCAGAAAACGGTACATGGACTTTGCGTGTGGATCCAGATGGTGATTTCGATGGACTTGTTACTGCTGGAACAGGAACAGATGCGACATACGGCGAAATCAAGAATTTTGGAATTCGCTTCAAATACACAGCAGGCCAATCGGATAAATTGCGTATTGATGACATCAGTATTGCACAAAAAGGTTGTCGCCAAATTTGGTACAGCCGCACCAATGGCGCTCCTTCATCTGCAACGTTGTGGAGCAAGTTGCCATCGGGCTCAGTTGAACCTGCTTATCCAGGGCGCTATTCACGATTTGTAATTCAAAATGGCCATACGGTTTCCAACAGTGGTACCTGGATATGCCAGGATGTTACCATTGAAAATGGGGGTACAGTAGTAGAGGGATCAGGCAATATGAAGGTATTCGGTCAATGGATCAATGATGGTACGTTTACATCAGGAACAGGCACTGTCACTTTTAAAGGGAATGTTGCTCAATCCATTCTGGGTACACAAACTACGACCTATAACAACTTAAAAATCGACAATGACGGAGCCACAATAACTTGTGTGGCCGATGTTGCTGCAAGAGGTGTTGTGACTCCTCAAGAGGGAACTTTAAATGCAAATGGTAAATTGACTTTGATTTCGAATAGCAGCGGTTCTGCTTCAATTGGCGCAATCAATGCGGCGGCCTCAGTCACGAATAACGTGATTTTGCAGCGATACGTGCCGTCTATTCCATGGGTATATGGAGCATACGTAAATCTAGGTTGTCCAATTCAGAACCAAACTGTTGCGGATTGGAACGACGATATCATAACCACTGGATTTACAGGTTCTGATTATCCATCTAGTTCATTCAACAATGTTCAATTGTACAATGAGTCGTCTGTAGGCGCCTCTACTGTCGGATACCAAGGTGTGAGCAATGTGACCAGCGCTTTAGAAACCGATCGTGGATACTTCGTTTGGATGCAGGGTGCGCAACAAAACTTAGATATGACTGGTTTGATTCGTCAGGGTAACATTACCCAAAACTTAAGTTACACCATCACCACTGGTGGTTTGTTGCATGACGGTTGGAACTTGATGACCAATCCATATCCTAGCGAAGTGGATTGGAACTTGGTGTCGTCAAGCCTTACTGGCCCAAAAGTGTACTACGTATACGATTGGAATACGAGCAGTTATAAATTCCGCAATGCGTCGAACAATACGGGTACGGCTTCGCGTTACATTCCGCATTGCCAGTCTTTCTTGGTTAAGGTAAATACTGCGGCTCAAAGTTTAAATTATGTTGAAACACACAAAACGGCTACCGGCACAGTATTCGAGCGTTCAGAAGAAGATCAGCCATTCTTTGCGATTCAACTTTCTAAAGAAGGTCGTCAGGATGAGGTGATTGTTTCTTTGTTAGACGCGGCTACAGATGGTTATGATGACATGGATGTCATCCACCTTTCTAGCCCGGAATCGGAGGCGGTTCAAATGGCTTTGGCCGGTATCAATGACCTGCCATTAAGCATGGATAGCCGTCCTTATAATCAAGCATTGGCCATCCCGGTTTATGCAAAAATGCCAACGGCTGGAACATATACATTGACCATCGCCGAAGATCAAAACTTGCCATCTGGTGCTTGTTTGGTTTTAGAAGATATGATTTCAGGTCAAAGCATCAATATCCTTCAGGGCCAATCCATGACCATCGCAATCAATGCACCATTTGAAGGACAGCGCTTCATGATTCGTGGTCAAGTACCTGCAACAATTGTAACAACTCCTGCTACATGTGCAGGTGTTAGCAACGGTGTCATCGACGTAACTACTCCTGAGGGTGTTTGGAATGTAACATTGACTGCAGATCAGGAAGTCTATTCTGCAAACGGTTCAGTAAGTTTTGATCACTTAAGTTCTGGTGCATACTCGCTTACAATTAGCAATGGAACAGAAGCTTGTGGTGTCAACGAACAAACAATTGTAGTTGAAGAGCCAATGGCGGTTATGTTGCAGCAAGAGCTGGCAATCAAAGCAACTTGTGGTGGTAATGATGGTGTGATCAGTTACGTGGTTAACAACACCGATTGGTTTGCTTACGTTTTGATCAACTCGAGTGGAGAAATCGTGCGTGAGGGAACAGTTGAAGGTGACCGCTTCACAGAAGAATTCTTACCAGCTGGTAATTATGAAGTTGGTATTTATACTACATGTGAGACTTTCACGGATCTTGTGAATTTGCAACCTGAGGTAGCATTCAACTACTCTTGGAACGCAAGTCAACTCAATGTGGAAGTAGGCGAACAGGTGGTTTTGACCGCGCAAGGCGACAGCAATTTGAACTATTTATGGACTGCTCAGGGTGTACAGAACAATGGCAATCAAATCGTTCTCAGTTTCGATGAGCCAGGTGTTTATACTGTACAATTGAATGTTCTCAATGGTGCATGCTCATGTGGTGAAGAAATTGAAATCACCGTTGGTGCTGTAGGAATTATTGAGGATCAGGCCGCTAGTCTTGTCAGCATATCACAACAGGGCAGTTTGATTTGGTTTGGTGGTCAATTGGCCGCTAACGATCTTCAAGCTCGTGTATATGACGCTGCTGGCCGTTTGGTGCGCTCAGAAAAAGTGATGCCGCTTACGGGTTCTAATACACAAAGCATCGATATCTCAACTATGGTGAAGGGCATGTACACTGTTGTAGTGTCAGACGCTAAACACATGTATGCGACTAAGAAGATTGTGATTGCACAATAATCTCAGATTAAGAAATAAGAAGAAGGCTGACTCAATTAAGGAGTCAGCCTTTTTTTGTAACTTCAATACGCAAATAGGACACACGCCAAGAAGCTGAAGCCTCGTAACCATGAAGAAATAGTTGAGCACTTGGATACATTCATTGGATGTCACCTGAATACCTGAATGAACGCCTGATATTGGATAAGTTTTTGTCGCCTAGCGTTTTCAATACAATTCTCTGCCAATTTTAGCGTTGCCCTTGGTAAGTCTCGGGCCGTGAGAAACCACATTTAAATATTTCTAAAGATCGACAACATGGATTTGCTTTTTTTAATTCAAGATGGTGTAGCCAATGGACTCAATAATGCTGCAGGTGGCTTGGTGCCAAACCCTGAAAAAACCCCGGTAGGCAATTTTAACATCGTAGATCAATTGATGACAGGTTGGTATATCTACATCCCCCAATTGATCATGAGCGTTGTAGCGGTTTATATCATTATTGAGCGTTCACTCACTGTTAGCAAGGCCGACAAAGAGGAAGCTAACTTCATGGCGAAAATCAAGGAATATATTTCTCAAGGGAAATTGGACAGCGCTCGCAATCTGTGCGGAACGTCGCAAACACCAGTGGCTCGTATGATTGAAAAAGGTGTTTCTCGAATTGGTAAACCAGTTGAAGAAATCAAGAAGGCTATCGAGAACGTGGGTAAACTTGAAGCATCAAAGTTGGAGCGCAATGTGAACATTCTGGCAACTATCGCTGGGATTGCTCCTGTATTCGGATTCTTGGGTACAGTATTCGGTGTAATCACCATCTTCCGTGATATTGCTGAGGCGGGTAGTCTTCAGATTGGAACAGTATCGGAAGGTTTGTATCTTAAAATGATCTCTTCAGCCGTTGGTCTTATCGTATTTATTATTGCATATGTCGGTTACAATACTTTGGTGACACGCATCGGTAAAGTGGTCAACAAGATGGAGAGCAATGCTGTTGAATTCATGGACATTCTTGAACAACCAACTAACTAAGACAACACATGAATTTCGGTCGCAGAAATAAAGTACACATCGAAGGCGGTATGTCGGCACTTTCCGACATCATCTTCATGTTGTTGATTTTCTTCATTATAGCGAGTACCATGGCAGTAAACGGAGAGCAGGTGAACTTGCCTAAAGTGGCCAATGGTACCCCAACGACAAGTACCACAACGGTTACCGTGACGAAGGACTTGGTGTATATGATCAATAGTGACGTTATTGATGGTGGCGCCGCGGAGGTGGAACGTCGCTTAAAAGCAATTATGGGAAACACGGCGGATAAAAAAATTATCTTAAATATTGATCGAGATGTTCCAACTGGTGAAACAATTGAATTGTTAGCTGTACTGAGATCCAACTCTTGGGAGCCATTTGTGGCTACGAAACCAAAAGTTGAAGAACAATAGAACAATGACAACAACCAAAGACAGAAATATCTCTTTAGCGGGTACGGTGATTTTTCACGCGTTGCTGCTCTTCTTGCTCGTCAACCTGCGCCATTGTGCAGGAGGTGGTGGCGGAGGTAATGGTGGTGTAAATGGTGGACCGTATCAGAGCATTGAATTGGCTGGACTTGGTAATAGTATCGATGGATGGGGCGAAAGTCTTGAAGAAGCCGCTGAGGCGCCTACTACAACCACAGAGACGGTAACAGACGATGTTGCCATCACTGAGAATACGAATACCGCAGCCCCAACGGTTAAAACAGACAAGCCAACCACGAAGAATCCAGATCCAAAGGCCAACTCCAAACCGGCAGAAAAGACTGAGGCACAAAAGCAGCAGGAAAAGCTGAACAACTTGATGAATCAGGCCAGCAAATTAGGTAAAGGAAATACTACGGGGTCCGGAAAACAAGGTAATAATAATGGCCAGGTTGATAAGAATGGAATATTTGGCCCAGGTGGTCAAACGGGCAATGGAGGCGGCACTGGCGGCGGCACAGGCGGCGGAACTGGAGGCGGCCACGGGAAAGGAGTTTCTGATTTTCAACTAGGTGGGCGTGGTATCAATACGACTTATATCAAGAATAGAACAGCACCTGCGGAAGGTAAAGTTGTTGTTCGTATTTGGGTAAATGCAGCAGGCGTTGTTACGAAGGCCGTTGCAGATCCTGCGAGATCAAGTGCAATTGATTCGAGATTGTATGATATGGCTGTAAGTGCGGCCAAAGAAGCCAAGTTTGAAACTGCGAATCAAATCGAACAAACCGGTTACATCACTTTCGAGTTTGTGCTGGGTAAATAGACAGTGAACTACTCAGAAACGCTTCAATTTTTATTCGAACAATTACCCATGTTTCATCGCGTGGGACCCGCGGCGTATAAGCCCGGGTTGGACAATACCATTGCTTTACTCAAAAGTGTTGGCAATCCTCATATAGGATTGAAATGTATCCATGTGGCGGGCACCAATGGCAAAGGCTCTACTTCTCATCTTCTGGCCTCCATACTTCAATCCAACGGCTACAAGGTAGGTTTATACACTTCACCTCATCTCAAGGATTTTCGCGAGCGTATTCGCATCAATGGTCAAATGATTCGTGAAGACGATGTTGTGGATTTTGTGAAACGCAATGCTCCGTTATGGAAGAATATTCAACCCTCATTTTTTGAAATCACCGTGGCCATGTGTTTTGAGTATTTCAAAATGCAGGCAGTAGATGTGGCTGTCATTGAAACTGGTTTAGGAGGTCGGTTGGACAGTACCAATGTCATTCAACCTGATCTGAGTGTCATTACCAATGTGTCGCTCGATCATATGAATTTGTTGGGCGATACGGTAGCTCAAATAGCTCGGGAAAAAGCAGGGATCATTAAGCCCCAAACTCCTGTTGTACTTGGGCCAATGGTAGTCGATGCGCGTCAGGTGATGCTCGAAACCGCTGCTAATGTTGAGGCTCCCGTTTACATCGCTGATGATGCCAACATTGAAATATTTGACGATTGTCCACTCAAAGGGTTATACCAACAACAGAATTTCAAAACGGTTGCAAAATCAATAGAGGTCTTGCAGACTTTGGGATACCAATTGAAGGAGTATGCGATTCGACAAGGCATTGAGTTGGTGAATCAACAAACCGGCTTAATGGGGCGTTGGCAAATTTTAAATGACGCACCTCTCACTGTTGCTGATGTCGCACACAATGAAGACGGCATCCAACAAGTCATGCAACAAATTGCGAATTGTCAATATCAAAATTTGCATTTTGTTTTGGGAATGGTCGCTGACAAGGATGTAAGTCTTGTACTGCAACACTTGCCGAAGAACGCCATTTATTATTTCTGCAAAGCTCAGATTCCTCGAGGTATGGAAGCGTCCATCTTAAGAACACACGCGAATAAATTGGGGCTAAACGGAGCAGTTTATACCTCTATTCAAGAGGCATTTCAGGCGGCACAGAACGCAGCATCACAAGACGATATGATCTTCGTGGGCGGATCGATATTTACCGTTGCCGAAGTCCTTTGATCAACGAATAAATGTCAACTTACGGGTGGTGTCGGTGGAACCATCGGGATTGGTGATAAACACCAGATATACGCCGGTAGCAGGTCGAGCACCATCCAAGCGTTTGCCGTCCCAAACAGCGCGACCTCCTTCGCTTATGGTTTCGAAAACGATATTTCCTTGGATGTCCGTGATCTTCACACTCGTATTATATGCTAAACCATCAATGGTGATATTGCCGGTGTAATCGGGACGAACCGGATTCGGGAATACACGTGCACCTTCAACGTCTTCATAGAATTTCGTAGCGGTAGAAAAGAAACCAATCACTCCTTGCTCAGTCGCGATCAGTACTTCACCATTGCTGTGATTGATGGCAATATCATAAATGGTGTTACTGTACAATGGGCTATTGTCTTCAGTAAAATGATAGATTTGTTGAAGGCCATCATCGCTGAACAAATAAACTCCACTGTTTTGGGTACCGATCCATTTGCGATTACTTCCGTCGATTTTGATGCACGTAATGCTTTCGGTACCTAGTAGTTCTTGTGTATTTCCATCTTGTTGGATGAGAATGGGTTCTGCATCAAAGACGTCTTCGCCAAAAATGCCGGCGGAATTATAGAATACCCCTAATCCTTGGGCTGTTCCTACCCAAACCTCACCATCCAGATCCACTTCCATACATTGAACATCTGAACTCGGCAGCCCACCGTTGCCTTCGTCAGAGGTCAATAATTTGAAATTGTCATCACTAGTAGATCCCAATGTGCCATTGTCATTAAAGACCAATAATCCTTTATTGAAGACGGTCATATAAACGAATCCGTTGTAATCAATCAAAAGATCGCCAACTTTATCTGATGCGGTTACATTTGGGGATAAGTCAAAACTGTGGAAGTTGCCGTTGAGGTCAACTGCATGAAGGCCTTTATCTGTAAAACTGTTGGTCACCCAAAGTACACCATC
>JBDKJN010000319.1:0-5109 GCA_039796595.1 Bacteroidota bacterium | reverse complement strand
GAAAGGTTGGAATACCACTTTCTGCACTCATGCCCGCACCAGATAATATAACTAATTTCTTTTTCATGATGGTATGATAATTGTTGCCCAAATGTTATCATTCACTAAATACTCTCAAACTATGATCTCCAACACATCCTCCAGCTGATGCAATATTAATCGACAATCGACGTTAATTACGGCTGTCGAATTGCCTCATTATCATGATTTATTCGATCTAATGACCGAATTCTAATTGTATTTTATAAAACTACTTTCAAATTTTGACAATTCGAATGCAATTGTTACATTTGAATACTAACAATCTAAATCTCAATGAAAAACTTATCACTTATTCTCTTCTTTGCAATCATTGCATCCAGTTCGATCGCTCAAGAGCTTTCGACAGATCAAAAGAATCAATTTTCAATTAACGGCAGTTCATTTATCAAAAATTTCATGAGTTTGAACAGCAATGCTGCCCCTTCGCAAACGTATCAATTCATGTATCGTCGATTTATGTCCAACGGTAACGCAGTACGAGCGCAATTTGGATTAGCCTATTTTCAAAGTTCTGAAGAAGAAGACGATGATAGCAATGTCTTCAGATCATCGGCAAATGATTTTTCTCTAGGTTTTGAAAAACGCACACAGATTTCCAAACGTTGGCTTTATTACTTCGGAGGACAGGCTTTATTGCAGTACAGCGTGGATAAAAGCGAGAACAGCAGCGGGACCTTTCAATCCATCGATGAAGAATTGCGCTATGGCATTGGAATTGGTGCAATTGTAGGCCTTCAATTTAACATCAATGATCGTATTTCACTTGGTACAGAAGGAGGGCTACCTATAGTTTATACCGTGGCGACAAGTAAGCAAACTTTTTCCAGCGAAACCGTTGAAAGCAAAATGGAATTTGTGTCGCTGCAAGCAACCTTACCTAGCTCCATGTATTTGAACATCACCTTTTAAAACAACCCACCATGAAAAAGTTATTAGGTTTTGCTTTTCTAATTGCAATTGCAATCATTTCTTGTCAAAAGAATGAGATAAACACCCGCAAGCAGGTACTTGTTACCGAAAGACTTGGTGTTAACTACAACGATGACTATCCCGAATTCATGTTCGGTCGATTTAAATTTATAGACAATGAAGTTGCCGATCTGGGCCGCGTCCTGTTTTATGATGAATCTTTGTCCATCAACGAGCGCATTTCTTGCAGTTCATGCCATGTCCAATCACTTGCTTTCGCTGATGGTAAAAAAAACAGTGATGGTTTTGCCATGGCTGTAACAGATCGAAATTCGATGCACATCACAAATATTGAAAACAGCAGTCCTTTATTCTGGGATGGTAGACGTAGTAATTTGTGGGATCAGGTAGCCGACCCAATAACCAATCACATTGAAATGGGTTATGGAAGTCTTGAACAAATGCTTGATCGCATATCTCAAAAGGATTATTATCCGGAGTTATTCCAAGCCGCGTATGGAACGACTAACATCAATGAATTTGGCGTGAGATCTGCCATTGCAGAATTCCTGATGAGCATACGTTCCTATCGCAATACATTGGACATTGCCATGGCTAATTCGCCAACGGTTTCAAGCCCGTGGGGTAACTCGGTGCCTGATGGTGCGATTCGTCTACCCAATGAACAAGAACAAAGAGGGTTTGAACTCTTCGGAGATCTTGGATGTGCCAGTTGCCATGGCGGACTTGATATTGGTGGACGCATTACAGCGAATATCGGACTTGAAATGGAATATGCCGATCAAGGCGTTGCAACTTGGTCAAACAATGCGAACGAAGTCGGTGAATTCCGTATTCCAACATTGCGAAATGTAGCTTTAACTGCACCATACATGCATGATGGTCGCTTTGCGACACTCGAGGAAGTTGTCGAACATTACAACTCTGGCATTAAACCACACCAAAATTTGAATTGGCAACTGAGAGAAGTGTCGAATATTGAAACATTTTCGGACCTGGTTGAGCTGAACGTGGACCCTGTCGATATCATTTTAGGCGATGTTGAATTCGAAGGTTCACTATTGCAACCTATTCGAATGAATCTAACACAAGGCCAGAAACAAGACCTGATTGCATTTCTCCGTGCTCTTACGGATAAAGAACTGATACGCGATCCGCGCTATAGCAATCCATTTGTGTATGTCGAATAAAATCTAGATATAACGAAAAGGCCGATGACAAAGCATCGGCCTTTTTTGTTTATGAACTGATCGTTTTGTGCCCAATAATGAATTTCGAAAACAAACGCTTACATAGTAACCGATTTCCTAATAATCAGGTCGAATGTTACTAGCAAGCGGCGAGTGCGGCCGAAGTAATACCAAGTAGAATCGACCCAAATTTGTAGATATTGAATTTGTGTCCCTCCTCGGATTCGAAAAGAATGGTGGTGCTAACATGCAAAAGAATTCCGACCAAAACACCGATGACCATTGGAGTTGCTTTAGCTAAATTAACAGCACCGCTCAATCCCATCCAGTAATGTGCAAATGCCCCCAGTGGAGCAACCAATGCGAACAAAACTACCCAAAACAATCCACGAACCTTGCTCATTCCAGTGCTCATCAAAAGAGCTGTGAATACTAACGTCTCGGTGATCTTATGCAATCCTATACCCAACAGTAATGAATCCCTGTGGTCGTGCACATGGTGAGCGTGTTCATGACCATGATCATGTCCGTGAGCGTGCACATGTTCGATGACGCCGCCGAATGGCATTCCTTCGATAAAAGCATGGATCCACAAACTTGCCATCACGGTGAATAAAAACTTGGTACCGGTGTGTTTGTGATCATGTGTATGCGCATGACCATGTTCCACTCCATGTGAGAAGAAATCGAGAATGACCTGCAAGAGAAAACCAGCAATTACAAACCATCCTACTTTCGGTACGTCAGCAGCATACACCTCCGGAATCAAATGCAACATGGTCAAAGCCAACAAGTAGGCTGCACTAAACGACAATAACAACTTTATGCCTTTACTCGTCTGACGGTGCGTCAGTAGATAAATCAATGCCCCCAGCATAGCTGAAGCAAAAAGAATGAAGGCGTAAAAAATTGGTGAATGATTCATTGCATATCTGGCTTCTGAGCAATGATTATGCAGCGAGTCGAATCGATTGGTCTCCATTCTTCCAACTGATAATTGCCAAAGCGTGCAAATATACTAAACCCAGCCTCTCGCAACAAAGTTGCAATAGCATCAAACGTCAATAATTGAACTTTTTCGTAAAAAACTTCCTCTTTTTGCCCGTCGATCACGCGAATTTCTTTGAATACAATGCCCTTTTCAACCCACTTCTTGATCAAAAAACGAATCCCGTCACGTTCAATCGTTTGCTCATGAACAGCAGAAGGATCAATCAATTCAGCATTAAAGTAGTCTAGAACAAAATAACCGTTGGGTTCAAGGTTTAGATAAACCTGGGCCAGAACTTTCGCGTTCTCTCGGTCACATTCAAAATAACCGAAACTTGTAAAAAGATTAAATATACAGTTGAAAGGACGTTCAAAATGAAGCAAACGCATGTCCTGAACCTCAAACTTCAAGTTTTGATGCTCTAGTTTCTTAGCCTCAGCAATACTGCATGGTGATAAATCCACACCAGTGACATCCAAATTGAACTTGGACAATTCAGCACTATGTCTCCCCTTTCCACAAGCGAGGTCCAAAACACGCGACCCAGCGGGTGGTTGAAGAAAACCAACCAAATTGTTTATGAACAAGGCCGCCTCCTCCCATGAACGATGTGCATACAGGATATGATAGTAGCGGGTATCGAACCATCGCTTGAACCATTCATTATCGACTGTGCATTCTGTATTCATTCCTGCAAAATAAATTCAAAAACTGTAACCTTTTGTCCCAAATTGAGATATAAACGATCGATACCTCGAAAATAAGTTGAAGAAACCAAACAAAGGATTAGAATAAATCGCACCTTTGCAGAGGATACGAAACCCTATATTACAGCAGAAAATGAACGAAATAAAACTTTCCGCCACACCTAAAACTCCTTTTGTACATTTCAAACAAGGAGAATTGACGTTAAAAGGAAGAAGTATTCCTGAAAATTCGTTGGAATTTTTTAAGCCGCTCATCGACTGGATCGATGCATACAAATCAAGTCCAAATAGCGACACAACGGTTCACGTGCAGTTGGAATACTTCAGTACATCAAGCAGCAAATGTTTGTTGGATTTGTTTAAGCGCTTGGAAAACATCGATAGCAAGGTGACTATCAATTGGTACTACGAACAAGATGACGACGATATGTTGGAAGCTGGTGAAGACTATGAAGCGATCATTTCAGTTCCATTCAAAATGATCGAAATCGAAGAAATCGAATAATTTTATTCAATTATATCATTCAAAAACAGGCCGATGGCCTGTTTTTTTTTTGTTCCAACGATAAACAATTTTCCCTTTCGATGGCTCAATGGCCATTTCGTAAATACTTTCTTGACTCGATATTTACATCCTTCCCATCAACACATCAATAAACTGCGGAATAACACCAGGTTCAATGCAAATGATACAAACGAGACCGAAAACTGCGCCACTGATGTGAGCATCATGCGCTATGCGCGTTTGAGATTGCCGTTGCAACAAATACTCTATCACGAAAAAAAGTGGCACCGCAAACACAGCTTTGATTGGAATGAAGAAAAAGAATTTGATGGTGATATTCGGAAATAACATCATCACTGCCATAAGCGCCGAAGAAACACCACCACTTGCACCAAGACTGCGATACATAGCGTTTGAATGATGTTTTACCATTGCTGGCAAAGTAGCTGCCACCACGCCTCCAAAGTAGATCAATACATACAAAAGCAAACCGACTGGCGTGCCTTTCAAATGACATAACACCATTTCCAGCGCACTACCAAATGAGTAGAGCACGTAAAGGTTAAACACCAGGTGAATTAGGTCACGGTGGATAAAACCATGACTAATCAGACGATAATATTCCTGATTATACTTGACTTCAAACGGGATGAGCATCCATTTACTCAACATTGAAGGAGATTCAAAAGCACGGTAGCTAATGAAGCCAGTGGCCGCGATGATAAGCAGTGTCAGATTGAGTTC
>JBDKJN010000318.1:0-8634 GCA_039796595.1 Bacteroidota bacterium | reverse complement strand
CAACGCCGTAGATAAGATCTATATTTTTCTCGGACAAAACATAAATTGGTTTTCGATTACAACCCGTTATTCGTGCGCCGTACCTTCTTGATAGGAATTTATTTTGTTTTGTTCTCAATCGTTATATTACTTTTGCGACGCATTTCTCACAGGGGTGTCTCGTTCGAAGCGAGACTGAGATTATACCCTTTGAACCTGAGCAGGTCATGCTGCTTAGGAAGTAAAAGAGGTAGCAACCAAGATAATGGTCGGCTACCCTGGGCCGATTGTGTGGATTAAACCAAACATCGAAATGAGAAAGAATTTGTTTTATGCGCGAGTTATCGCTGTTCTAGCCATAATAAGCACGGTTCAGGGAAACCTACATGCACAGACTCCTACGGATACGACTGTTACGAATCCTTTAGATACTTTACCTCAGACAACATTGAACCAGGTAGTGATTGTGGTAACAATTCCGCACACCAACACACCGATGGCAATGTCCAATGTCAACGCGAATCAAATATCCCCATTGAATAATGGTCAAGATTTGCCATATCTGTTGCGATTCACTCCATCGCTTGTCGTGACGAGTGACGCGGGCAACGGTGTAGGGTATACGGGTATGTGGCTAAGAGGTAGTGATCCATCTCGCATCAATATTTCAATCAATGACATCCCGCTAAATGATCCGGAAAGTCAGCAAGTGTTCTGGGTCAATACTCCAGACCTTGGATCTTCCGCAACCAATGTAAATATTCAACGTGGAGTTGGAACGAGCTCGAGTGGAGTCGGTGCTTTTGGAGGTAGTGTTCGGATTGATACGAGAGAATATTCTATTTATCCCTATACCCGGTTTTCGACCAATTATGGGTCTTTTAATACCATGCGAAACACTCTGGCATTTGGAACCGGAAGAGTCAAGGATCACTTTAGATTGAATGCAAGGTTGAGCCAAATCAGTAGTGATGGCTATCTTGATCGTGCCTCAACAGAATTGTATTCGGCGTATGTCGATGCAGAGATCGAACGTTTGCGTGGTACCTGGCGTCTAATCGCTTTCAGTGGCAGAGAGCGGACTTATCAAAGTTGGTATGGCACCCCACATGAGGTCTTATACGGTACTCAGGAGGATCGTGAAAATTTTGCGGCTCGCAATGGATTCAGCGAAGAACAAGCGAACAATTTATTGTCCAGTGGCAGGACCTATAATTTTTACGATTATTCTGACCAAGTTGATCTATACGGTCAGGATCACCTCCAGTTGAACTATCGTCGGGTCTTTAGAAAGAAGTTGAACTTTAGCGCAACGCTCAACTATACAAGAGGTGGCGGCTATTTTGAAGAGGAGAAAAAGGATGAATCTTATGCGCGTTATGGTTTTGCGCCACAGATCCTAGGGAATGATACGATTAATATTACTGATGTCATTCGCCGTCGATGGCTGCGCAATCATTTTTTTGGAGGCGTATTTAGCATGACACAACGATTGTCCAAAACCGATATCACCTGGGGCGGCAATGTTCATCATTACAAAGGCGAACATTTTGGTGAGATCATTTGGATGGAATATGCGGGTAATATTCAAAAGAATGAACGCTATTATCAAGGCTGGAGCGATAAGTTTGACGCAGGATCATATGTCCGAGTGAATCGACAAATAGGAAATAAATTCGATGCTTATTTGGATGCACAGGTTCGTTTTGTGGATTATGTCACCAACGGAGTAGACAATGATCTTATGCATTACAGTGTAGATACAAACTTCTTGTTCTTCAATCCTAAGATCGGTCTGACCTATTTGAAAAACGAAAAATGGAAGTATTTTATTTCGATTGCTCGTGGTAATAAAGAACCGAATCGCAATGATTTTATTGACGCAAGCGATGTATCAAAAGTGAAACATGAATCGATGACAGATTTAGAAATCGGAGCGAATTGGAAAAATGGAAAATGGGATTGCAGCGCCAACGTGTACTACATGGATTACACGAATCAGTTGGTGTTAAACGGAACCTTGAATGATGTTGGAGCGCCACTACGCACTAATGTGAAGGACAGCTACAGAGCGGGAGTGGAGATGACTGGTGTTTTTAATCACAAGTGGCACGACAATCAGGCATTTTCCGCAATGGCTAATTTAACATTGAGTCGCAACAGAATTTCGCAATTCGAAAATGTGTTGTATGATTATAGTGGAAGTGATGTGTTGGTCGTTTCTGAAAAAATGAAAGATGTTCCAATTTCTTTTTCACCGGATGTCATCTCTGGTGTTCAGCTGCAGTATACGAGATTTACTTTGTGGCCAGAAGAGCATGCGATGAGAACGGTATCACCTGCGGAACAACGCATACGAACGCGCGCTCCATTTTCTGTCATGTTGATGTGGAAATTGGTTGGAAAACAATATATGGATAACACTGGTAACGATGCAGTGGCTTTAGACGCGTATCAACTTTTGGATGGTCGTATTAGTTATGAATATGTTTCGTTGAAAAGTGGACACGCTATTGAATTTAGTGTTGGTGTCAACAATATCCTAGGCACTTCTTACGTGAGTAATGGATACACCTACAGTTATATATATGGTGATCGCGTCACGGAGCGCTTCTATTATCCTCAGGCATTGCGCCAATGGAATGTCGGACTCAAGTTTACGATCTGATGCGTTTGAAAGGATTGTTCTCTAAACTTGTCAGATAAACTCCTGTGATTACGATCGCACCTGCCAGGAATGTGTAGGGACGAAGATCTTCGCTGTAATTCTTTGTGAACCATGTGGCAGTTAGCCAAGCGAATAATGCGGCGAGCAGGGGTTGCAAATAGATGTATGCACTTACAGTGGTGGGAGGAAGATATTTTACACCTACCATATTGAAAGCATAAGTGAGAAAAGTAGTGCAAACGATGACATAGATGATACAAGACCAATGCAAAGGCTGGAGTTGTGACCATTCAACATGTTGACCAAAGATGAAGAATAATGGAGTCACTATGATCGCACCTATGGTGAACACCCATGTAGTGACTGCCATATTGTTGTATTTTTTCATCAGTGGCACTACCAGCACCAAGTATGTACCCCAAGATAAACTATTGATGAGGATAAAAATATCACCCAACCAATAGCCATTGGATGAAGAGGAACTGCCGTCGAGTATGATCATACATGCACCGGTAGCTCCTATAATGATACCAACGACATGATGCAAGCGTATGGTTTTTCCCAATATTAATGCTGAGAGTAGCAATACGATTATTGGATTGCTCGTCATCATGATACTCGCATGGATGGGCGATGTTATGGATAAGCCATTAAAGAACAAAAGCTGATTGGTAACTACGCCAGTAAGTGCACAACCTACAAGTCGAGGCCAATCGGTGCGGTCTGGAACGAATGCACTTTTACGGCCAAATATGATCCAGAATAGGAGGCAAGCACCCCATATGCGCAAGAGAATAAAAGAATTGGGGTCAACGGGTTCAGGCATCACCCATTTTGCAATGAGATAATTGGCTCCATAGATTATTCCGGCACCAATAAGTGCGAGGTGTGCGATAGCTTTTGAGCTGGTTTTTGGAGCTGCTGACATACTGCAAATAAATCCGCAGCAAGGTAACCAAGGTGGGGTTTATTTTTTCATTGATTCGCGCGCGGCAGCTACAATTTTTGGTGCATTGCCAATGAAAATTGCGCCTTGATTGATGACTACCGGTCGTTTGAGAAAAGTGTATTCTTCCAGAATAAGCTGTTTGTACTCAGGTTCTGTAAGTGTTTTATTGTTTAATCCAAGTTCGCGATATTTTAAGGCTCGTCGACTAAACAATGCTTCAAAACTACCAGCCAAATCGTACATCTCCTGAAGTTGTTTTTCAGTGATTTTCTGCGTTTTGATGTCCTGCATTTCAAAGGAAGAACGAACAGATCCGAAACTATCTAGTATTTCTTGGCAGGTGGTACAATTGGCTAAATGGTAAATTTTTTTCATAACGAGGAATGTTTACTCGAAGTATGGAACAATGAGCAACACGAAAAGTTCAATGTAAACTATGAAACAAGATGTTTTTGAATGATTTGCACCAATTGATCCAGTCCAGATTGAAAATGGACATTGTTGTCCACAACCAAATCACATGCGCTTAAATGCGGCTCCACGTATTGAATTTCAGCTGGACGAACATGATTGTGCCATTGATAACGAACCGCGTCTTCAGGATAACCTCTTTCTTGTCCGTCACGCGCGATTCTTCGCAATAGTCGTTCTTCATGATGCACATCTACAAAGGTTTTGTAGTCCAGTTTTTCTCGAATTTCGTCGTAATGAAATACGAATAAACCTTCCATGATGATTACCGGAGCGGGATGTACTTGAATAGGCACAGGAATCCATGCAGGGTTATTGAAATTGTATTCCATAACTTCGACAGATTCTCCTGCAATGAGTTCAGCCATGTGAATATGGAATTTTGCTCTGTCTATTGAAGTGGGAAGATCAAAATTTTTGACTCCGTTTTCATCTTCAAATTGTTGATCGGCAGGTAAGTAATAGTTGTCCTGTGATACCAAGGCAACTTCCTTTTCGGTGAAGTGACTTAACAGTTCGCGCAGAAACGTAGTTTTCCCCGAGCCGCTGCCGCCAGCGATACCTATTACAAATGGCTTATTCATTGGATAAGACTGTGTGCTTTTAAATCTGCAATAATCCTTTGGGTGTCGGTCGCTTCATCCACCGCAATCATTTCTCCACCTCCTAGGGTCGCGACACTTCCAAGATTTTGTTGCGCAAATATATTGGCTCGAATTCCGATAATGCTTGTGTGAATGCCTTTTCTTTTACTTCTTTTCACACTTTTGAGAATTAGGGCTTGGTCGGTAGTGGCAAAGGCTCCATCTGTAATCACATAGAGTTGATTGTTGCCATTTTTAATTTTGTTTTCGTTCAGGACTTTGTAAGCTGCTTTAAAACCATCGGCGCCATTGGTTTTGCCACTGGCCTTGAGTTGCGACACTGTTTGAATGACCAAGGATTTCTGATCTCCAGTGGTTGTGGCCAATAGAATTTCGGTGCGATCGGCATACACCATCAATGTAATCTGATCTTGAGGTCGAAGTACTTTTGAAAGCTCCACTATACTGGCCTTCATGAGTTCTATTTTTTCGTCTTTCGACATACTGGAGCTTACATCCAACAAAAACACGATGTTATTTGGAAGACAAGCTGCTGGCAACAGAGTGGAATCAGCTTTAACAGCAAGGTCAACAGCGGCCGTGTCGCTTGGGATTTCAAGCTCTGGTGCAGGAATTGGCGGAGATGGTTTGGCAATGGGTGTCAAACCGATCCGCAATTGATTTTTGCGATGATTGATATAGGTTTCTCTGATGTCGCTTTTATATCCTTCGGCTGTTGTCTTGATGTAATAATATTGAATGGGCATATCGTACGTCAATTTGCCTTGCGCATTGGTCTGCATACGAAGCGATTCCCCATCCATTGGCTGAAATTGCATCTTAGCCTGGCCTATTGGTGCTCCGGTCGTGACATCATAAACTTCGGCAAGAAACATAAATTTAGGACAGCATTCGGGGCTCTGTCTGCTAAAATCAGGGCAGGGCAAATGATCCTCAGGATTGAGGTATTTGACATCTGCATGAACGGTAATCACAACGGGTTCTGAAAGGGAGGCGAAGTACAATTGAATTTTTTCATTGTAAATCGTTTTTTCACGGGGCTTGAATTGCACGCGAATAACCATGGTGCTGTCAGGTGCCATGGATTTTGTACTTAACAGTACACTGTATTCATGTGAAAAGGTATGTCGCAGCAGAAAATCAGTTTTGTTTCCCTCATTCTTGACTACAATATCACGAACCCAAATGGTCTCTGATGATGTGGATCCAAAGTCAAGGCGTGCAGGTGTAAGCGTTACCTGCGCGATCACAGAAGAGGTGTGTGCAATTAGAAATGCACAAATGAAAAGTATGTATCTATGAATTCTCCAATGCATCTGCAATCGTTCTGTCATTGCTCAATCGAGGCAATTTGTTTTGACCTCCAAGTTTACCTTGGCTGGCCATATAGCGGTTAAATGCGCCCTTTTTTACTAACGTTACTTTAGCTGATTGTAGTACGTTGCCCACAATAAGATCACGATAATAAATGTTGAGCGATTGCATTTTTTCATCCAAAGCATGTGCCAAGGCAGCAGTGTTCATTGTTGAATCGGATTCTACAAACCATTCGTGATAGGGCAAGCCTGATGCAGGTTGAACCTGGGGCGCCAAATGAAATTCGTCAACGACTATGCCAAGCTCTTGACAAGCATGAGCCATAGCAGTATCGGCTTCTTCGGCGATGATGTGTTCTCCAAATGCAGAGGTAAAATGTTTGATTCGTCCGGTTACTTTGATGCGATGAGGTGTTAGAGAAACAAACTTTACGGTGTCACCAATGCAATAGCACCATAGACCGGCATTGGTGGTGAGCAGTATAACATAGTTTACATCGCATTGTACATCGCGAAGGGCTATGCGTCGTGCATCTTTGCGGCCCCATTCGCTTGCCTCAACGAATTCATAAAAAATTCCGCTGTTTATATTTAGCCATAACCCTTCATGGATCTGAGAGTCTTGAAAAGCAATAAATCCTTCGCTCGCAGGGTACAATTCAATGGTGGGTATGGATTTGCCTACAAGGGCTTGGAACTTGGCTTTGTACGGCTCAAAATTGACCCCGCCGTATACGAATAAACTGAACTTTGGGAACAATTCTGCTATGTTTTTGGCTTTTGATTTTTCCAAAAGAATTTCAAAATACATCTGCACCCAACTTGGTATACCGCTGATCAACGCCATGGGTTGAGCCATCGTTTCGTCGGCTATTTTATGCACTTTGGTTTCCCAATCTTCGATGCAATTGGTGGCATACGTGGGCATACGATTCTTTTGCAAATAGGAAGGCACATGATTGGCTACAATACCACTTAGGCGGCCATAGGCAACTCCGCTAGGCAGGTAATCGAGTTCAGGACTACCTTGTAAAAAAATCATTTTACCTTCAACAAAATCGGCTTGACCGGTTTCGGCTACATAACTCAACAGGGCATTGCGTGCTGAAGAAATGTGGTTGGGCATGCTCTGTTTCGTGAGCGGGATATACTTTGTTCCGCTTGTGGTCCCGCTTGTTTTACACAGATAGAGTGGTTTGCCAGCCCAGAGAACATTGGACTCTCCGTTTTTTATGCGATCAATGTATGGTACGAAATATTCGTAATCGTGTGGCTCAACACGGTTCTTGAAATCATCATATGTAGTGATTTGATCAAAATGATGATCTCGTCCGAATGCCGTTTGACGCCCGACTTTAACGAGTTTTCGAAATAGCTTTTCTTGCAATTCAACTGCACGTGAAGCGTCCTTTTGCATACGCAAAGCAACACGTTGTGCAATGATTTTGGCAGCTGTCGATTTTAAACCCATAATGCAAAGGTATTTATTTCCTTCGCTTGGCTGCAATTCTACCCAATTCGAAAGGTATCATGCTGAATTCAAATTGTGTGCAAAATAATTACCTCGAAAGCAGGGCCTTGGGACTACTCCACAAAAAAGCGAATTACATTTTTGTCAGAGTGGAGGAAATACATTCCTTGCGTCCATGGTGTCACATCTATACTTGTTATTGGATAGGTAGCCAATTCTCGATAAATTTCGCGACCTAGACAGTCGGTTATGCGAATAACTTGACCATCGAATGAACGTTCGGTTGTATAGTTAATGGTACTGTTTGTGGGGTTTGGATATACGTGCGGAACTGTCAATTCGACATTGGATTCGTTCACATTGTCGAATGCTCCAAAATTCATTCGAACCATCGGCATCATACTCACCAAGCGCCATTCATTGGGTAAAAAATGCACCCAGCTGGTAAATTCAGGGGCATCGCCAGCCAATGCGCAGACCATAAAGTTGCCACCTTCAACGGACCCTGCCATAGCTAAGTAGGCTTTACCATTTTCGAGTGCTATGGGTTGGTCAAATTCGAGAGTGGTCATAATTTGATCGGCATACCCATTGAGCATGCTGTTCGTGACATCAATAGCGGATGTGGTTGCAATCAGTGTCACGTCCAATTCATTGGTGATGGAAATTTCGTAAAGCGCGCCATATACGGTACATGGAAGTGTAGTGCCTATGCCTAGCCCAACACTTAGGCTATAGAGGTTCATGTTGTCGGCAGAATTCAAAAACACGTTGCCAATCTCGTATGGAACATCATTGAATTCTTCAGTTGGAAAATAAACACTACTTGCGAAGAGCCGGTCTCGTGCATATTGCACTTCATGTATCTGGAAAAAGGTTGTGTCGTGATTATTGTCTGTAAGATTTTCAGGACTGCTGGTGGTCAGATATTGATGCACACTGTATTCTCCCAAAACAGAAGGGTTTTGAAATGTACCAGCACGAACCTCTTGTGGCATACCAGGCCATACATAGAGCCCTTCCAGTGATTGAGCGCTGTGAATGACGTTGTTCGTGGGATCTTTAATTTCGACATTGAGGCGAACGTCATAATTTTCGTAAACACCATTGTTGACCGCGGTTGTCGAAAATTTCAATTGAGGAGCCATTTGATATGGATAACGTGAGTATTCCAT
>JBDKJN010000317.1:0-6926 GCA_039796595.1 Bacteroidota bacterium | reverse complement strand
ATCATTTTCCTGAAGTAAAATAGCCGTGATCGCCAGCTTCTTCTTCATGCCAGTTGAGTAGCTTGAAGCATATTGGTTTAGCGGCAGATCAAAAATATTCTTGCTTTCAATTTCTACATTCATTTTGCCACGTGCATTACAAAGCAGCTGTATGTACTCTTTGCCCGTGATTTTTGTAAAAAAGAATGGATCAGTTGGAAGTAAACCCAAGTGATTCTTTAGTGGCTGACAGTCTGCTATAATCTCGCCACTATACTGCTCCAATCCCGCAATACATCGAAAAAGCGTGGTCTTCCCTGCTCCGTTTTCACCGACAATGCCGTATACTTTGCCTTCGACAAATTCCAACCAAACGTCTTTCAACACATCATTGTTCCCAAAACTCTTATTCAGGTTTTTAATTTTGATCATTTAAAATAGGTTTTAATCTTCGCACTGACTTGAGGTAGAAATACGGAATCATCGCTAATAAAAGTGGAGGGAAATATATACAGAGTGCAATCGCAATTCCTTCAGATACATTCATCTCATTTGGATAGGCCGAATATTTGGCGAGGACAACAGCCCATAGGAACATCAATCCAATAAAGTAGAAAAGAGAAATCAAACGCCATTCACTGGGAAACAGAATCAAAAGAGCAACGAGTAGTGGTAAGGCAAGAAGACCGGCATTGATGGTTGCGCTTATTACTTTTTTTCTGAGAAAAACTTGTGGCGAACTGGCGTGCACCCAAACATAGTATTCGTGTTCAGGTTTGGCGTAATACGACATGATTGTAACGAATACGAGCACAAAAGAAAAAAGGCCAAAATTGACATTTCCCATATAGAAGGCCACAATGGACAACGAATAAGCCAAAGGATAAATAAAAAATGTCTTTCTTAAGCCCGTCGAAAATTCGAATGGTCGTTTGGAAAATGGAGTAGGAATAGTCAGATTAAAATTCGAGTGAAAAGAAAATAAAGCCAACAGCAATGCAGTGGCACATAAAAATCCAGCTTCCATCCAACAACCTTTCGGCAAGAGCACTGCAACAAACAGAATGCACACAATAAGATTTTCGATAGTCCTAATTTTGACCTTTGTTTTATCTCCGAAGGTTGAACGTAAAAACTCCGTTCTATTCTTTTCTGAAAGCCTGAATTGTTGGCCTACACATAGTAGAACCAATAAATACTTCGCATACGCAGTTTTATGAAAGCTGTATTCGGCAAGCAAGACAAAGGCCGCGAATCCCAGCAGATAACCCAATAGCGGCGAAATACCCGCATCTGCTAACCTGCGATTCAACATTACAAACTGCAATCGAAAATACTCTTTCATCAAATGATCTAGTGCACCTCAAGACAGTATTGCACCTTTAGGAGCACAATTTATGCAAGGATTATGGCTTTGACCAGAAAAAGAGCGCAAATAAGACAAGCTAAATAATAATTCTCTACGCCAACTGGCGATTTTGCATTGTATCTCCAATTACAAATTGGCTCTGTCATTCCTGGCTATCATTCAATTTCGTATTCGAAATTTTGTCGTCAATGTACTCTAGAAGCTTTACCAACGAGTCCATTTGGAAAGACCTCTCCTTCTGACCATATTGCAATTTTTCTAAATCTAAGGGAACACTCGAAACACCATTTTCAATTGCAATTCCCTTTCCTCCAAAAAGATCTGTTGAGCAGATAAAAAAACCAGCATTCTCATATAGCTGAACAGGCTCGTCTAATTCTGCTTCAACATAAATTTTAGAGTTTGGTTGCACTTTCATATCAGTGACGTTCCCTACTTTCTTGCCTCCGATTAGCACTGGTGAAGCTACTTCGAGACCAGCGACATTTTCGAATTCTATTTTTAGCTTTGGCGCATTGGTACAGCTGTTGAGTGCAAAAAAGACTAAATAAGTGAGCAACTTGTACGTTTTCATTTTGGCGAATTAGGAATGTTAAAAATAGTCAGAAAACCACTACTCGATAAGGCTACAACACCATATCATAGCGATCCAAGTCTGGTCCATATCCTGACTTGATCGATTGAATCACCTTCATACCCATTTTCTGGTAGAACGGAAAGGTATGCTGACTTGTGCCCAGTGTCATTTTATGATTCGGCCAATCTTGGGCGATCACATTCTTGCGATGCAAATAGATCGCTTTGCCCAATCCTTGGCCATGAAAATCGACATGAATCATTCCCCAAGCCAAGCGCGCTTCCTTTTGATCCTTATCAATATAAAAGCCACCACAGCCGATGATACCAGATGTTAGATGTTCCAGAACATAATAGACATCCTTTTCAGAATTTGAATACGTTGGACTTTGGTATCCGACTCCTTCGCTTACCTGATGGTCCAACCATTTGTCAAATAGCTCCAATTCACTCGGATCAAAATATTTCGGACAGTTGCTCTTGAATACCTCGAGACATTCTTGCTTGTCTTCTAACTTATACAATCTAATTATAGTATTCATTTTGAATTATTCTTTAGCCAATACATCATAAAAAGGATTTGAGCTGCAAAAAAAATGGTATTCCCTATAAGAAACGTTGCTTTTAACGATTCTAAGACTGCCCAATTGGTTGAACCATTTTTGACGACAGAAACTACCGCCAAAGAATACACCCCTATCGCTATACATTACTTCGTCTACATATACATCAACTAGCCCAAGATGAGCTAAACAAAACAGAAAACCATACGAGCTAGAGCCTGTGTTCGTTTCTTGAGGCTAAATCCAATTTATTCCTTTTTGGACTAAGCCCTCCAAATATCCCAATCTATTTACCCCGCAATTCTAACCTCTTGATCAAATTTCGGCACCACATCAAAGGAATAATACCGATGATTCCAAAGGAACAATCGATCAACTGCCAATACAGCGGAATGGATCTGATCGGACCAGCAATAAATGCCAAAGGTAAAATGAGCACGCATGCAATCATACCAAACTCGATCACCCAAATATTTTTAACAGGATCTCTATAAGGGCCAATAAAAGCAATTGCTATAACTATGTGAGCGAAGGCCAACCAATCACAACCATAACTCAAATAGGGGTAATTTTCATTCGTCGTTTTTACGGCAGCATAAACAGTTGCTAACCATTCCCTTATAACATTGGGTAGAAAAGTGAAATGTTCATTAGCGAATCGAAGCTCAGTTTCGATTGGAAACGCCGTGACTCCGCTCAAAACCAGGCAAACGATGAAAAAAACCAAAAGCCTTCTGATTTTTTTTAAGAGCAAATCTGATTCATTCATAACGTATTGATGCGTTTATTCATTTTTTCATTTCATATCTAATATACAGACTCGCACTTGTTCATCTCGCTCCTAGATCCGATGCCACCATTTTGAGAAGTCATTTGCTTTAATCGGTTAGCATGGCCTCATATGCGAAACACGTCATGTGCTAATTACAACACAAGGTTTATGTCAGTATAATTGGCCTTCCAAAACCTTATCCATTTCTGGTTACAAATACCCCGGAAACGTTCTCCCCTTTGGCACCTTCACTTCACCCACATCAAGTATGTTTCTGTTTTTTGTTTTTTCAGATATGAGATCTTCAATATTGCTATAGTTAATCTTACATCTTTTTGGCAAATACAATTGAAATCTTCCTTGTTCATCCGTAGAGGTTTGATACATCGTGTCTGTTTCCTTGATGTAAATCTTTACCGATTGGTTTGGAACTATCTTCTTATCCACACTCATTACAATCCCTGTGACCAAACATGAATCCTTCTTGGAATTATTGTCCTGAGCAGAAACTGGATTAATAAACGTTGTGCCGAGAAACAAGCTAGCAGCAATTGAGACATTCTTCAAGCGTTTGAGATTGATAAGACAATCAATCTGATCCTGTGTAAGCAATACACAGCGCTTTTTGCCATAATGAAACCTCGCAATATCTTCCATACTGGTCTTTGTCAAATCAGGTAAACTTTTTTTGCATCGCTCACAAAAGCTTCCTTCACCGGATGTATTTGCAGGAGGAACAAATTCCAGACATGGATCGTTCTTCAATAATTCTTTTATCATGGCATTAATCAAATAAACTTTTGTTGTTAGAAATCCACTCCAACATGGTCATCATCGCCCTCATTTCTTCTCCGATACCTTCATAAGAAGTTAATCCTCCGTTGAGCGAATCCTTAGATCTTAAACATAAAAGAAATCAATCACGCCCATAGCAAGGCCTGTAACACCAAATCTGGCAATACGAAATAGCCTACGTTATCCACTTCGATTTTTCGATCCGCTTACTCACCTAACCTCTTATTGATAGCATTGATGACTTTAAACTTATCAATGATTAAAAGAAGGACAAAAATCATTAGTGCCACCAAAAGACTCGTCGCAACCAACATTAAAAAGTATTGAATGGTCCATTCCAAGGCCACCTTCACTCGATGAAGCAAGCTAATCGCTTGTACTTCAGTCCCTTCATACATGGAAACTTTTACCGTACAAAACTCATTTTCCGAATCAAAATTCCCTAACTCCACCCCCAACTCCTGAGCCTTCTCTTCGATTTCGAGGATTTTATCGTTCAATGCAATGTAATCCGAGATCTCGCCTCCTTTTGTTTTGAGCTCAATTAATGACGCCAGCGTCTTCTCGATTGATGTCTTTTTAGCATTCAACTGTCGGTATTCATTGGTTTTATCGACCTTAACAATATCCGTAGCCTTTAACGAACCAATTTGTTTTAACTGATTGTAGATACTATCAAACAGCATAGGATTCACTCCTATAGATAAATGAAGCTGTCGGCTACCTCGCTGGCCAAGACTTTGTTCGTATTGAATGATCGCATTAAAAGAATGAGTCTTTTCTTTTAATCGTTTTTCATCTTGGTCAAACTGCGAGGTCGACGATTTAATTGATGCTGTCTTCTCATATTTCTGATTGGAAGCTGCATTGGAGGCCGCCGCAACATCATTAAAGGCTCCATTCTTTTCTGACGCGTAGTTCTTTCTGAGGGTATTGACATTGCTGAAATAATCATCATTCGAGGCATTGTTTGCAACCTGATGCACAGCAGTATAGCCATAGATGAAACGGAAAACAAATAGGAGAACAAAAAGGCCACCAAACCATTTGCTCATAACCCAAAATCTCTTCTTGAATGAATGGATCATTGATCAATTTTTTAAATTCGTTACACTTCAACCTCAATATTAAGACGACAACATCTTTATCTTAGCTCTACTACTATAGAATCTAATCACCAGGACAATGCCAGCCGATGTACATTCGAATTGTATGGTAAGAGGTCGTATCAAATCAAATGTAGTATTGGTTTGCAAGATCACTACTCCGTTAACAAGATTTGACAATTGTTTTCAACTAAACTTGGGATCTGAAGTCCAGATTCCTTGAATAGCCATATCACTTGAGATAAGTCTTGAATACAAGGCACACTTGATTGTAAGGCCCGAACCTAAATGCTATTCATGAATAAACCATTTTAGCTATTGATACCATGAGAATAGTAGAAGACCCAGGTTTGTAACAAATAAAATTTATGATCATCCATAGAAGCAAATATCCCTATCGCATCAATGCCAGTCGTATCCCGCAATGCCGACATTATATAGCAAAAGGCGTTCGAGCCAAACGCATGCACTTTGGGCATTCATTCAAGAAAATTTTAACTTTATGCTCAGCCAATAATTTCTCCACACAATATCGCTCAAATTTCGCTCTGCCATTCGCTAAATACTCCATCTCCCAAAACATACCGATTTTCCATCCTTGAAAAATCCTATTTGAATATTCCCATACCTCTTCGTAGTGTAAATCCATTGTAAATTACTTTGACAATAAGGTGATTCACTATCGCAATTCCCGGTCAAGTGTATTAAATCTCTGTGATTGTCTGCAATATCAAATTGATCATTCGTCTCCATTTCAGAGGAAAGAAGTATATAATCCTTTTCATCCAATGTGACGATTGCCTCAAAACTATCACCATCTTGAAATCCGGGAGTATGATAGATTGTATCTACGAAATCCGCGGACTCTGGGAGTTGCAAACCGAAATGCGCTTCAAATTGTCTCTTGTAATATGCATCAGGTGGATGGAGATTGTACCAGGTCACGAAAAAAGCTAGCACAAAGGGGGTTGCTATCCAGATCCGGTTGATTCTTTTACTCCTTTCGAGAGATAAGCCACCATTGCTGAGCAATCGATGTTTATATGGACGATAACAGAGATAGGCGATAGCAGCCACAACGCCAAAGAAAATAGCGAAAGGAATCATAAATCCCAACCAATCGATCACGTATTCATACCAAGACAATCTTCTACTCATACATATCAGGTTTTAACACCATTCGAATTCTATTTCAAAACTAAAACAATACATTTTTCTTTCAATACTCGTTCAATTTCTCCAAGCTTGGTTCCATCACAACCCGTCTTTAGCCGGCGATAGTTTCATTGAGCAGTCCTTATTTGACCCTTCAACTTCTCTCTTATTTCATTTTCCCATTCGCGTTTTAGAATACTTAAACGCATCACATCAATTCGATTCCCATCAGCATCAAGATGGCAATTTCGAAGTACACCCTCCTCTATGCAACCAATACTTTTCATGGCATTGATACTTCTTGTATTTAACACATTTGCTGCGAATGCCACACGTTCCATCTGCAAACGATCGAAGGCAAATTCCAAAAGCAAAAATTTACAGTTTTTGTTTATTCCAGTACCTTGGTATGATTTGCCATACCACGTATATCCAATTTCTATCGTCTTCAGCTCTGAAAAAACACTGTAGTATCTCGTACTTCCAACGATTTTGCCTGACCCCTTATCAAAAACAATGAAGGGATATTCCTTTTGATTATTTCGTTGCAAAATGGCGTTGGCCAGGTATACATCTAATTTCTCTTCGCCATCAGCCCCAAAGGCATTGAA
>JBDKJN010000316.1:0-14862 GCA_039796595.1 Bacteroidota bacterium | reverse complement strand
GACGAAGCCCAACCCGCAACATTAGTAATGTGTAAGTGAATTGTTCGGTGTAGTGTTCGCTGGCATCACTGGTGAAATCAATGGACAGGCCTTGTTGTTTGATTTGTGCAGCAAAATAGAGTTGTGCTTTTTTGTCCAGTTGAATTTTATACCCCCAACCTGGACTTATCATATATCCACCTCGATCATTGACACTGTGATAGTGATTGTATGCTTCTAATATGCTAAATGAATAACCAGCTTGTAAAATGAAATATCCACCTGTAGTTTGATTTTTCAGACTGGAAATGAGTTGTAAGTACACAGGAAAAAACCATTCACGCGGCAGACGTTCAATGCCTGCACCTATGCCTATTTGCAGGCGCTCATTTTTAGCGCCATCCATAGTGATATATGCCCCAAAACCAGATTTGTAATCGAATCCTCCTCTATTGAGCTGTCCTCCGAAGAGTGTACCGAAATGAATGGATGGATTCAGAAAATGCTTAGGACATCGTTGTGCAGTGCTCATTGTGTCCTGTGCTGTCAACCCAAGCGTTGACAGCAATAGGATACAGATGATATGAATCTTTTTGGAAATCATGACTATTTGGTGTCGTCATTCGTAGCCATTTTGTATGAATAGCGATATTTTATTTTTTGCAGCATCACGAACATTACAGGCACCATAATCAGGGTGAGGAAAAAGCTGAAAACCACACCATAGATGATGGCCAGACTCATGGGCTTCCAGAACGCGACATTGTCTCCACCCAGATAGAAATTGGCGTCATAAGTTGCAAACCAATTGACAAAGTCAATATTGAGTCCGAATACCAAAGGCACTAGCCCAAGCACGGTTGTGATGGCTGTCAGCATTACAGGCCTTAAACGGGTGGCCCCGGATTCGATGGTGATGCGTTTAAGCTCAGTCCAAGGTAATTGTTGGTCATTTGTAAGCCCTAGCTCCTCCTTTCTGCGATCAATTAACATGAGTGTAAAGTCAATCAATACGATGGCATTATTTACAACCACCCCAGCTAAGGATATGATACCCAACATGGTCATGATGATCACGAAGTCTTGACGGAAAATTACCAGACCCAGGAAAACACCAATGAATGAGAAGAGGATGGAGAACATCAAGACGAGCGGTGTGCTGATTGAGTTGAACTGTCCGATGAGTACCAACACAACACCAACCAATGCTACAATAAGGGCTACCAAAAGGAAAGTCATTTCTTTGGCTTGCTCTTCTTGCTGGCCTGTAAAAGAGAACGTGGTTCCTACTGGGGCTTCGTAACTCGTTATTTCCTTTTTGATGTTTTCAACTACCTCAGTAGGATTATATCCATCGAGTACGTTGGAATAAATCGTTACAACGCGATCCATGTTTTTGCGTTTAACAGCCGAGAAGGTGTATGTCTCTTCGTAATGTGCAATCGCGCTGATGGGCACCTGTACAATTTGACCTGAAGTCATATCTCTGAAAGTGATACGCTGATTCAAGATATCTGCTGCGTCATTTCGTGAGTTGTAGGGGAAACGCAAGTTGATTTCATAATCGTCAATGCCGTCTTTGTATGTGCTTACCTCTCGACCGTATATCGAAGTACGAATTGCGTCACCAATCTGGCCAACTGACAACCCGTAGCGGCGTGCACGATCGCTATCGATTTCAATAGGTAATTCTGGTTTGTTTTTATCGACGTCAATTTTTAAACCTTCGATTCCTCCGATGTATTTGGTCTCAATAATTTCTTTGATGTTATTGGCAGCCACCAGCAAGGAATCATAGTTGTCCCCTCTTACTTCGATATTAATTGGAGGTCCTTGAGGAGGTCCATTTTCGCTTGGGGTGACAATGATACTCGCGTCCGGATAATCTTTTAGATTAGCTCGCAATTCATTCATCACATCGGTACTACTTACACCACGTCGAAGTCGTGATTCTACAAATGAAAGTGTAATTCTTCCTTTGTGTGGAGTATTTTCGAGAGCGGGCCCTTGATTTGGGTCGCTTGTGCCATTTCCGACATTTGCGATGACTGAAGAGATAAGGAAGTTTTTATTCTTGCCTTTTGCCTCAGGTACCTCGTACTTCTTGATAAGGTTGAGAATTTCTGACTCGATTTCTTTGGTCACTCGGTTGGTCTCCTCAATGTTGGTACCTATAGGTTTTTCAATAAAGACATTGACATATTGGGGGTCACCCACAGGGAAGAAAATGATTTTCGGCGGAAAGATGCCAAAGAATACAAATGAAAGAATCAATAATCCAACAGTACCAAGGAACCAATAACGCTTGCGTCCTTCGCGCAATGATGTTACAAGAATCTTCTTGTAGAAATCATCTAGGCGCATGAGGGGACCTTCCTGGAATTTCTTGCTGTATGGCGCCAATACATATTCATTCAACACCATCATAAGTGCAAGCAACAACAGAATGTTTCCCAACCAAAACACGCCGGCAAGAATCGCCAATAGACCAATGGCGCTTAAAATTCCTGCGATCGTCCACAGCCGTTTGCGATTGCTCTCGATTTCGTCCACACGCATATATTGTAAACACATCACGGGATTGATAATGAGTGCTACCACCAGCGATGCAAACAACACTACAATCACCGTCAATGGCAAATAGCCCATGAACTCACCCATCATACCAGGCCACACGCCGAGGGGTATATACGCCACAACATTGGTCAGGGTAGAAATAATGATAGCCCACGCCACTTCACCAACGCCTAGTTTGGCGGCCTCAAATCGACTATGCCCCTCTGACATTAAACGATTGATGTTTTCAACGACAACAATACTGTTGTCGACGAACATTCCGAGTGCGAGAATCAAAGAGAACAATACCATTAGATTCAAGGTAATGCCCATCATACTTAGGATGCTAAAGCTGAGCAACATGGTAAGTGGTATGGCAATACCGACAAAAAGTGCATTGCGAAGCCCTAACCAAAACATGATAACAAATACAACGAGTACGATACCGAAGAAAATGTTGTTTTCCAAATCGCTTACCTGCATGCGGGTGAAGTCGGTTTGGTCATTGGTAATGGTTAGTGATAGATTTCCTGGCAGGAATTCTGTTTTAGCGGTTGAGATAACTTCTTTGATCTTGTCGCTTGCTTCCAATAGATTTTGACCACCACGTTTGATAACGTCAAGAGATACTACGGGATTAGTAAACTCACGAGCATAACTGTTTTTTTCTTTTTCTTTAAATTGTACAGTGGCTACATCGCGGAGATACACGATTTCTTGATGTTCATTTTTGATGATGACATTCTCGATGTCTTGCATGGTTTTGAACTCGCCACTGACTTTAACGGAACGGTTCATATTGCCCATGCGAATATCCCCACCGCTGATGGTCATATTCTGATACTTTAATGCATCTGCGACATCATTAAAACTCAACTGTCTCGCTTCCAAGGCGACGTTGTTGATCTCAACGGCCACTTCTTTTGATGACAGCCCTTTGATTTCAACCTTATTGATCTCAGGAAGCTCTTCGATTTCATCTTTGAGTTTTTCCGCATATTCTTTGAGGTCTTCAAGTGAATAATCTCCGCTGAGATTGATGTTCATGATAGGCATCAATTCGGAAAAATTCATTTCAAAGATATTGGGCTCAGCTGGCAGGTCTTTTGGAAAGTCTGGATCACTAGTGGCTTTATCGACCGCATCCTTCACCTTGCGTAAGGCTTCCTGGGGCGAAACGTCAAAATTGAATTCAACATTGATGGCGCTGTACCCTTGCACGGAACTACTGGTGAGTTTGTCGATTCCTGTGATTGTGTTGATCTCTTTTTCAATGGGCTTTGAAATTAATTTTTCGATATCCTCTGCAGAGTTTCCAGGATAGGGTGTTCCAACATAAATTGTTGGTATAACGATTTCAGGAAATGACTCTTTGGGTACAGTGATGTAGGTGTATACGCCCCATATAAAAATGACCGCGGTGAGTACCATGACCACTTTTTTGTTGTTCAGCGCCCAATTGGATATCCCGAATTGTCTGAAGCTTCCTTCAGTATGTGTATTGGATTGTTTGTTTTCCATAGCGATCTAATTAAGTCGTGATTCGATGGGCCTTATTTAATACGTATTTCCTGTCCATCGGAGAGTTTGCGTGCACCCTTAGCAATTAATCGCTCAGTACCTGTCAGACCACCAACTATTTCAGTATTGCCGTCAGCTGTTTTACCGGTTTGAACAAGTACTTTTTTGGCGCGAAGGTTTTCCTCAATGAAAACAAATGGACAGTCTTGAGCATCACGCATGATAAGTGAAGACTGCACGATCACCACGTCTTTCGCTTGATATTCAATGAAACGCACGTTGCCAACCAAATTGGGTTTAAGGTTGGCCACGCTAGGCAGTTGAATGGTAACATCGAATGTGCGGTTGTTTGGGTTGATCACATTACCAATACGATTAATGGTTGTTCTCACGGTGTCAGCTCCCGGTAACAATACTTGTACAGGGTCCCCTGCGCGAATTGCTGTGAGGTAGTTTTCACTAACCGCCGCCGTCATGTACATGCCGCTTAGATTGACAACCATCATTACTGGAGTTGGTGTTCCGGCAGAAGCAAACTCACCTTCTTTGCTATAGATCTTATCAACGGTTCCTGCTATTGGTGAAGTGATGGTGTACATGGCAAGTTGTTCGCGAACCTGCTTGATTTGCTCTTCTAGGCTTTCCTTTTGCGTTTTAGCATTGAGCATTTGCATTTCGCTTCCAATTTTTTGGTCCCAAAGTTTTTTAAGTCGGTTATAGTTTTCATTGGCCAGATCCAGATTCACTTCGAGTTGACCAAGTGTTTGTCTTACAACAGCATCGTCCAATTGAGCCAATTTTTGACCAGCGCTTACGCGATCGCCTTCACGTACCAAAATGCGTTTGATGGTACCAG
This sequence comes from Bacteroidota bacterium, assembly GCA_039796595.1. Taxonomy (GTDB): domain Bacteria; phylum Bacteroidota; class Bacteroidia; order Flavobacteriales_D; family Sanyastnellaceae; genus CANHSF01. The sequence continues at coordinate 9,950 of JBDKJN010000316.1, read as the reverse complement.
CGGCAGAAGGCCATAAATTGGCTTGGTTGTCCGTGCTAATTATTCCTTGCGATTGAAAGTAACTTGTGAAGTTGCCCTTCATGATTGTGGTCACCTCTACAACTGGAGCTTTGAACCCTGTGTCCATTTGCGCAATTTGCGCTTCAATAGCTGCGAGTTCCTCACCAATTAAGGCTTGTGTGTTCTTCAAAGAGTCGCGTTTGGCAATGAGTTGATCTAAAGTTGCGTTGCCTGTTGTTGTATCTCCGCAGGAATAAAGGACAACTGCGAGAAGGAAGGATATTACTGTGTATTTCATAGGAAATGTTGTTTTCTATTGGTGTAGGTTTAATATTGACCAAGTGCCTTGGCGAGTTTGTTTTTGCTTTGAAGCAGTTTGAGCATGGACTGGATGTAATTGCCCTGCGCGCTAATGAGATTCGTATTCCGTGAGGTGAGGTCGAAGCTGCTGCTCATACCTTCTTTGTAACGGATAGATTCTTGATCATAAAGTTGTTGGGCGAGATCCATACTTTGTTTGGCCATCATGAACATTTGATTCGCGTTGTTCAATTCAATGCGTGCAGATTCATAGCCCAGTTGCGCTTGTTGCTGCACAAAAGTCAATTGAGTTTCAAGGCGTTTGACCTCAACCGCGGCCTTTTGAGTAGCGTATTTGCGCTGACCTCCGCTAAGAATGGGAACGTTGAGCGATAGCCCCCAAAAATTTCCGTAGAGGTAAGGTTGTGCGGTGTCGAAAAAACTGAATGAATTGCGTTGTGCTTGTGTTTGTATGGTCATATACCCGACAAGACTCGGAAGGTATGCCGCTTTCTTGGCCTTGACGTTGAGGTGTTGCATGGTAAGACCTTGCTTCACTAATTTGTAATCCACATTGATGCTTGGATCAAATGGCGCCATGAGCAAGGAGTTTGTGTCCGTTGAAATCAAAGAGTCAACAGTGTCCGTGAGTGTGATCTCTTCGGTGAAAGGCATTCCGATAGCGAATTTGAGCATGCGCATCGCATTGGTTTGCTGATCGCGTGCGTAGGCGATTTGGATGCTAAGTTGAGAAAGGGCGAGATTGATTTGATCCACATCCTGCTGCTCTGCATAACCCGCCTGAAATAACGCCGTTGTTTCAAGAAGAGTTTTATCCATACTTGCGCGCGATTTCTCGAGCACTTTTATGTTTTCATTTGTGACCAATGCCAAATAATACAAGTCACTGACTTGATCTTTCGTTTCTTGTTCGGTCTTATCAATGCTGGACTGCAGCAAAAGTTCATACGACTTTGATGCTTCGAGACCGACCAACCACGTTCCACTAAACAACAACTGAGTTGCGGTGACGCCTAATGTTAGGTTGAATGGTTGTTGAAACCGAATACGTTGTTCGTTTGGTCCGAAACTACCGGCGGGTATGATGCTGTAAGGCGCATAGATATTATGCATAAAGGACGCAGAACCATCAACCTGCGGCAGACCTGATGCAATTAATTCTTGCGTGTTTTTGCGAGCTACTTCGGCATCGAACGTAGTGTTTTTGACGGCAAAACTGTTTTTAATAGCGTACTCATGAGCTTGAAGTAAACTCAATTGGGTCTGCGCCACTAAAGGATTGTCCATCAATGCACACATCAGGAATATGGAAATTCCGAGAATGAATGTGTATGATGTGTTTTTCATAAAGCGGGGTAAAATATTTAAGTGTTACGTTTTTTCTGTTTTAGTTTTTGTCCGAGGTAATGTAGGCCTTCTTCACTTGCAATGCCTCGAATATGGTAGCTAAACATTTCACGGTAGATATCTATGAAGGTGAATTGCTCAAAAGGGAATATGGATTGATCAAAAATGGTCTCCATTCGCCCGATGTATATTTTGATGATGATCTCAGCATTGAAGTCTTTTCGATAATATCCTTCTCTTTGGCCTTTTTTGGTATTCAGCATCATGCAATCGAAAATGGCCCGATCGCGATTCTCTTTCATAGCGCGATAAACTTCTGGATGATATTTCTGCAGATCAAACTGAATACTTGGATGCATGTTTTTGAGAAGACCTGTGATGAATTGCATGATCTCTAGCATTTCATCAATTGCGTTAAGTCCTTTTGTACAAATGTCCTGGATGGCGATGTCTTCGCGAGTGCAATGGGAGGCCACCGCTTTGCGTACGAGGTCTTCTTTGTCCGTGAAATATTGGTAAAGCGTCTTTTTGGATACGGACAAATGCCTAGCGAGGTCATCCATGTTCACGCTTTTTATGCCGAATTGCATAAACACACGTGTTGCATCTTCGAGGATTTTTTGTTCCTTATTATCAGACATGGGACAAAGATAGGTAAGAATAGGAACTTCGGAAACGTTTTTATATGAAAATCGTTTCTTTATTGAAAAATGTGTCGAACGGTAACTGGTGGCATTGTTTGTTCAATGTCGATAACACGAGAATGACGCGATTGGGTGTGACGTATTTTTTGATGATGTGAGGTACACCAATTTTATTCGTTACATGTTGTATTTAAGTGAGTGTTTGGACTTGTTTTTTCCCCATTACTGCGCGGGTTGCGGAGTTTCGCTACGACATTTTCAGAAGGCATTATGTATTTCCTGCCTTACGCAGCTACCCAGAACAGGTATGCATGACCATCCTGATAATCGATTAGAAAGACTTCTCTGGGGAAGAGTGGGCTATACCACGGCATCGGCTTTTTTGCGCATGCCCAAGAACGGCGAAGTCCATCACATGATTCATGAATTGAAATACAAGAGCAATCAGGGAATCGGACTGGAATTGGGTTATCTATTCGGTGTTGAGCTAAAGGAGAGCCAACGAATGTCACAGTTTGACTATGTGATTCCCGTCCCACTGCATCCGAAAAGACTGAAAGAGAGGGGTTATAATCAATGTGATCCAATTGTTCAGGGTGTTGCAGAAGCAATGGGTACATACGCATTGGGAGACAATTTGGTTCGAGCGGCGTACAATGCCTCACAAACACGAATGTCGCGGTATAATCGGTGGCGAAATGTGGAGACTATTTTTCAATTGAAAAATGCGCGTCAATTGGAAGATACACATGTCCTGCTCGTCGATGATGTTATCACCACGGGCTCTACCATTGAGGCGTGTGCTCAAGTATTGTGTGAAGTGCGCAATCTGAAATTGTCTATCGCGTCAATTGCTATTCCAAACGTTTGATTAGCTACCAAACCATGCTCGAACGACATCCATACCATTGCCATAAAGCATAAGACTTAGCAACAATACCATACCTACCAATTGGGATTTCTCCATGATGTTTTGGCTCACTGCCTTGCCGGTTATCATTTCCCAGATTAAGAAAATGACGTGACCACCATCCAAAGCAGGAATTGGGAGGATATTCATAAAAGCCAGAATAAGAGAAATCAAAGCTGTACGTTCCCAAAACACCAACCAGTCCCATTTCGGAGGAAAAAGCTTCGCGAATGTTGCAAATCCGCCAACTTGGGTAACTCCTTTTTTACTAAATAAGAAGCGCAATTGACTTGCATAATCGGTCACGGTACCCCAGGCTTCCTTAATACCGCCTGTAAGCGACGCTCCAAATGTGTAGTCGATATGGGTGTATTCGAAGTATTTGGTTGGGGGCGATGGTTTTAAACCGAGAACGCCATCCTCATTCGTAATGCATTTGAAAGTCATCGGTTGATTCGCACGCATTACTTCCACTTCTACTGTGTCGCTTTTGTGTTTGGAAATTTCACGAGAGAAATCTTGAAAAAACCCGCTATTTACCTGATTGACTCTGATAATGCTGTCTCCAACTAGAAGTCCACCCGCCTGGCCCCCAGATGTTTTATCAAACTCCGCAATTACGAAGGGCATGCGATAATCGAAACAGCCTCTTTTGATGCCACTATCTACGAGTAGTTGCCCAAAGTTGTCTGGTAAGGTGATGTCCATTAATTTGTTGTTGCGAACCACAGTTACGGTGTGTGGGTCATCCAGCAATAAGGTCTTGTTCACGACTTCTTGGCCAGATGGTTTAATGTTATCGATGGCATGAATCTGATCGCCCTCTTCAAATCCAAATTGTTTCAGAATAGGATCACAATGCAGACCATACTTTACTTGAGTAACATCTAATGTGTCACGACCCCAGGTGAAAAGAATAGCAGAGTAGATCACACATCCTACGATAATGTTGACCACAACACCACCTATCATGATAATAAGTCTTTGCCAAGCCGGTTTGGCGCGAAACTCCCAACTTTCTGCAGGCATGGCCAATTGTTCTCTGTCCATGCTTTCGTCGACCATGCCCGATATTTTTACATATCCGCCGAGTGGCAACCATCCTATTCCGTAAGTGGTTTCGCCGATTTTTTTCTTGACTACTGAAAAGTATGGATCGAAGAAGAGATAGAATTTCTCTACTCTTGTTTTAAAGAGCTTGGCTGGGATAAAGTGACCCAACTCGTGGAGAATAATAAGGAACGAAAGACTGAGTAAAAGCTGAAGAAAAAGTAACATGCAGGATTGTAATAGTGTTTACGAGGCGAAGGTAGTTGAATATTGGCTAATGTCATTGCCAACACTCATTAATTCATATGAGGGGCCTACTGAAAAACTTCTTGTCGTGGTATTGTCATACGTTTTTTATGAATTACATGGTTTGACCGATGGAATTTTAGGCACTCTATGCTTGTTCTATCTCTAATGATACCCTAGATAATTACCGAACTCGAATGATTTTTAATGACTAGCCACATGCTTACATTTTTATTCACCAATGTCGCTTAATGTATTCGCATTCATCGTTGCTGCATTGGTTTGAAGAATTTTGGCCCTTGGTTTTTTCAGTAAGCTCTATGTATCGGACAGAACGATATTATATCGTAGCCGTAGTTCGAAACGACGCCCTTCATCTCTTAATGTGTTTAAGATAGGTGGCTACGTATTTGCCAATGATGTCGAATTCTAGATTGACCACATCGCCTTCACACAAATACTGAAATGTCGTGTGTTCGAATGTGTATGGAATAATGCAAACCGAAAACGAGTTTGGCGCGCTATCCACCACCGTTAAGCTTACTCCATTGATGGCAATGCTTCCTTTAGGCACTGTGAGATCGTCGGTGTTGTATTGAATGGTGTATTTCCAGCTCCCCTCAAGCGTTTCAACCCGTTGCACTGTTCCCGTAGTGTCTACATGTCCCTGGACCATGTGTCCGTCGAGGCGTGCACCAAGTGCGACACAGCGTTCGATATTGATGTCTTGACCAATTGCCCATTTTCCAATTGAGGTTTTTTGAATGGTTTCGTCAATGGCAACTACAGTATAATTGTCGCCCTCGATGTGCACAACGGTAAGACAAATTCCATTGTGGGCTACGCTTTGATCAATTTTAAGTGATGCTGCCAATGGTGTACGCATGGTTAGACGAATGTTGCCCTCGTCGCGATGTATGGAATCAACCTTAGCTAAGGTTTCGATAATGCCTGAAAACATGAAGGGGGATAATGCTATTGGTTGTTTTGTACAGGTTGGGAGGGATCGATAACGGTTAGGTGACCACTCAAGTATTCAGGAACAATTCCCGACAGTCGTATTGTATTGACCACTAGTGTGTAGTAGTAAGTGCCACCGGAAAGCGCTTGTTTTGAATCTTTATGGGTGACATTCCAATTAATCTTTGGATCGGTAGTTTCGAAAACGCTTTCGCCCCATCGATTGTAAACTTTGAGATCTATGCTTTGAACAAAACGATTTTCAATTGGAACAAATAAATCGTTAAGACCGTCACTGTTGGGTGTAAGTACATTAGGAACGCTATAGGCTGGACAATTGTCGACACAAATTTTATTGGAGAAGATACTTTCGTTTTGATTCAACGAACCATCGGGCCAGAGGTTTAGGGAATCTAAGGCTGTGATTACATAACACCCTGCGACACTGTATGGGTCCGTATCCGGAATGAAATACCAAGTGGTGTCTTCCGCGGTATTGATGGTGGTGATGAGCGTTAACGGTGTATTCAGATCTGGCGTGTAATAAATATTATAAGCAGTCACATCATCAGCACAACTGTTATTGGGGTTGTTCCAAGTCAATGTCGTTGATGGCACTAAACAATCGTTTACAAAACTTAAGACCGGCGGACAAGGAGGGGTTTGGTCATACGGTTGAGCGCATACTTCTTGACTGGAGTTGATTAGGGGCGACATGATATCGGGACTGCCATACGAACCGGTCGAAATGACTTTGTAACAATAGAGTTGATTATTGATGAGATCTGTATCATTAAAATTCAAATCCGTTGTTGTGCCGATAAGCATGAAGTCGGAATCACTGGGCCCTTTTCGATAAATGGCGTATGAAGTGTTCGTCCAGGTCACATCCACGGCATAGGAAAGTGCCATACTATTGTCTCCGGGCACTAAACTCAAGAATAGTGTTGCAACGTCTTGTGCGCTGGCTAAAACAATGCCTGTGGAAACTTGAATGATTTCTGCGAAATAGCGATGTTCAGTGTCTACGGTATTGATTCCCGAGTGTGTGTAAACGGTATCACCCAACAACAATGTGGTAAACGAAGGTGTGTCGTAGATCCAAGTGGTTGTGCCTAAGGCATTGATGTGGTGTAAACGATAAAGGTAGGGACCTGGATAATTTAGTGTGTCTAACTTACTTGGTCTGGACCACTGTACCAGCACTTCACCTGTTGTGGCATTCGTCGCTTGAACACTTGCTATGGTCATGACAGGGGTTTCCTTTTCAACTATTGCACATGCTTCAATACTAGCGTAACTGATTGCTCCATCCGGCCAACAAGTAACAACCATATAGCAATACTCCCCCGCGAAGTTTACATCCGTGTCGTTAAAGGTTGTGCTGTTGGCGCCTTGAACTGTAGCGATTTGGGTATAGCCGGTATATTCTGGAACGCCTACCTCGCAATCGGAAGGCGTAAATCCAAATGAGTCTAATCTACGGTAAATTTTGTAACTTACGTTATTGAGGTCGTTGGTCTCAAAAATGTCGAGACATGGAGTAGCAGGCCAATTCAGTGTAATTTGATTGGCTCCTGCTTCGGCTGTTAGATTTTCTACTGCGGGAGGAACTACAAGAATATTGATCGTTTCGAAATCGGTAAGTGGAATGCCAATCGGATCATTGGTCGCAGTGAAGGTAACTTGGTATAAAGCGGCGCGCACTTCTTCACATTGCGGCACCCATGTAAAGAAATTGGAAGAACTATTCCAAATGGCAGTATTCTCCACGGACGTCAAAGGCCCGCCAGCAGCGGCTATGGTGATGTCGCTGTTTTGCGGATCAGTCGCAAATACGCCTAATGAAAATTGTTCGTTGATGTCAATACAATAGAGATCCTCCAACGGTGAAATGACGGGAGGTTGATTTGGACAAATAACAACAGTGATTTGCATATCGCGGATAACAAATCCCACGAGGTCACCATTTCGAAACTCAGAAATCTTAATTGCGATATTGTATTCTCCGGCCACCAAAGGTGTATCCCAGCTGATATCGCCGTTATTTGGGTTTATCGTGAAAGCGTCAGAAGTGCTGCTGGTGAAGTCTTCGGGTGATTCCCAGCCTTCCAAAACTTGGCCGTCTTCACCTGTGCACGGGACTAAACTGTACTTGAGTTCGTCCCCGTCGGGATCAAAGGCGACTGGATTGTGTTCCCAGACTTGATTAATACAGGCCCTGTCCAAAGGGGGATACAGCAGTTGTACAGAATTGTTGTGACCGTCTTGCCCGGGACTGATGACCAGTAACGACTGAATGCTGAAGACCGCCATTATCGAAGTTGATGACTTGCCGTCTCCGTCGCCACCGTCCTCTCCATTATTGATGTTCACAATTCCTCCATTTCGATTGGGGTCTTCGACTGAAATGATGAATGAGCCTGGTCCGGTATAGGTATGTTCTCCTACGTATAAGTTTTTTTTGGTGTCGTTGCCGATATTCTCTCCGTTTCCTGAGCCGTTTATACGCCAAAGACTATCCAGCTGTGCATCCGTTACATTACTTGGTTCATCTCCCCAACGGATTTTAAGATAAGGTCGATCGGCTTCAGCACTTGCTTTGGTGTAAGTCGTGATCGTAATCTGATAAGTGGTACCGTTGAGATGTGTATAGGTGATTTCACCCGCGCGATTATGCGTGGCCCATGATGTTATGACATGGAACATCAAAATCCAAGTGAGTGAAACGAGTTTGTACATTTCCTATGAAATCAACATAATTGGTATTACGAAGATAAGCAATTTTTATCTTCGAACGCTGTGGCTAACTGGCTGCCAAAGTAGGCAACGTAAAGACAAGCGAATGTTGCCTCAGGTTTGATGAGGCATCGATAATTTTAGTTAATTCTTACTTGTCCAAGAACCAAGAGGTGTCTAACCGGACCTTTTGTTATTGTTTAGCAAAAAAAAAGAGGTCCTAGGACCTCCTTTTTATATCGTTTGAATGATTTATTTCAATTCTTTAGAACCACTCATGACTGTGACACAGCCTTCGTGAACACTCACCGCGTTCTTCTGAACGGGAACTTTTAGCTTAACAATGAGCTGTTGAGTGTTGGTCATTTTGAAATCGAATTTTTGTTTTGCGTCTGATGAATCACCCTTGTAGATCACTTCTCCGTTGGTATCGGTTACTTCGTATTCCACTACACCAAGGATAGGGTGAGCACAAATCAATAAGCGGTATTCTTTGCCACCATAAAAGGTGAGCAATAGTTCAGCTTCGTCGCCAGGCACCAGAGTAGCACTGTTGTAGTTGTCGTTTTGAACGAAACCATCTAACAAAGGCAAGCAATGGTTTTTTGTGAAAGGACGGCATTGAGCGATTCCCTCGATGGAAACTAAGAGGCTCAAAGCGAGTATGTATTTGAAAATTTTCATCGTTTCTAAGAATTAAAGGTGGGATTTGTTGTCTTTGTCGCTTATGCAGTGATGTATTTTTTACGGAGCTCTTGCGCTTTGGTTGCGATCTTTTTCAAAGTTTCAGGAGAAATTGAAACATTGTTTGTTGAACCAATGACCACCGTTCCATTACTGTCCTTAGACACGTTGGTTTTACCTTTGGTATCGTTGCTGGCGCTGTAAATTTCTTTAACCGCTAACAAGTCTGCCTTCATTTCACTCAAGTTCGGACGATCTCCAAATTTCTCAAAATAATCTACCAGATTGTTGAGTGCATATTTTTGTTCAGCAATGCGTTGAACCATGTCTTCGTTGTTTTCGCAGTACAACGTACTCAGATACAAAGCTTCCAACCAGCCGCCAGCAACAACCAGCGCCGATACTTCGATACGCTTATTTTCTTTTAAGTAGCCGTTGAGATCAGCATATGCCTCAGAAACGACTGCGAGCAATGAGTCGCGATTTTCTTGGTTTTTGTCCAATCGCTCAATGAGTTCACTTGTTAGTGCACCATCTACGCCCATTTGTTTTGCTAATTTTTGCGCAGAAGCAAAGTACTCCATGGTTACCTGCTTTTGATCAAATATTGCAGCGTAACTCAGGTCTGCGCCATAGATACCAAGATTGATGGCTTGACGAGCCTCACCCGTAAATTTATCTACGTTCGAAGTTGGTGAAAGTACCGATTTATCAAAGCTATAGCCCTTTTCCTTGATCAATGAAGCCATTTCTACTGGAGAAGGAATCGAAAAGAAGATTTTCTGAAGTTCCTTGATTCGCGCTTCTTCAGCACTGTCTTTTGCGGTGTTCAGTGAAGGATTGGAATCCATAGGTTTCGGATCATCGCAGCCAATCATCAAGGCGCATAAAATCAGAGCGGAGCTCATCATGAGCAAAAAGCCGCTGGCTTTCGTTTTTAGCATAATACGTATTATTTTAAGGGTGGTGTTCAAAACGGATTAAAACAGATTTAATCGGCGAAATTTACAATTTTGGTTAGTCTTACGTGATATGAGCTGAAATAGTTT
>JBDKJN010000315.1:0-3894 GCA_039796595.1 Bacteroidota bacterium | reverse complement strand
TGGTCTCCGGAATGCCGACACGCATTTCTTTAGCCAAACGGAAATAATGATCAACCGCGTTGCGGCTGGTGAAAATTACTCCGGTATGCTCTAGGACATCCACTTTTTGTTGGCGAAAATCCAAGGCGTTGACACCTTCAACGTGTATGAAGGGGCGATAATCAATTTTAAGCTTGTGTTTTTTTGCAAGCTCAGCATAAGGATTCTTATCGCTTCCTGGATCTTGTTGTGTAATCAATATGGTTTTAATCTTCTCCGCCATGGGGTCCTCACTGAGTCAAGATGTATGGTCAAATGGTCTAGTCTTCTTTACCTCATCTAAGTATATGCCACCAACATCATTTTGGTGCATACAATCCAAGGCAGAATTTCGAGGGTGCAAATGTAGAAAAAGATATAAAACAATGGTACATTGACTTGCAACGCATTAAGAATTCCTCGAATCAACCGGTAAATCAACATCAGGCCAACAATCGCAATAGCCACGTACCATAAGCTCAGGGATTGATTTTTAGGCAAATAGACCAAAAAAACGAGAACCGGGAATAAGAAAATTCCAATCACTCGGTTGATTAAATTGATGTTATAAGCATACTCAGAAAGCCCAAAATCCCCGTCACTAAGAAATTGTGTAGCGTTTATACCGATTCGTTTAACAAAATAAACCCCAACAATCAGGGCGACACAACCCAAATACAATAGAAATCCAGGCCATTGCGGCATGGCTGAACCCCATACCTGAGGTGTCACATAGATGAGCAACCCCATGACCAAAGCATGATTGACATTAAAAAGCAAGTTGGCTCGTGGGGTATTGGGTTCCTCACGAATGGCCTGACGAAGTGCACGGATATTCCATGTACTATTCCACAGACGTTGAATACGGAAAGGATAGTTTTTGCGCGTATAGGCAAAAGCTATCAGGGTAAACAAAAAAACAAGAATCATCCAATCGCTGGCCAATTGGTATGAAGGCCGCGGCTGAGGTTCCATCATAACTTGCGTCAGCGTAATCATGGATTAGCGAATCATGCGTAAAAAGTTTACTTCTTTTTCTGTGAGATGGCGATAACGTCCGCGCGGAAGATCCTTTTTGGTCAGCCCAGCGTACATCACGCGATCAAGCTTCTTTATCGTATATCCGAAATGCTCAAGAAGATTGCGAACGATGCGGCTGCGACCACTATGAATTCGCATACCGATTTGATGGGTATCGTCGTTCACGAAGGCCACGTCTTCAACACGGGCAAGACCATCCTCAAGTTCAACTCCTTCTCGGAAGGCGTCCAAGTGCTCGCCTTTTATTTTTTCATGCGTTTCGACATGATATAATTTTGGAATGCCATTTCGTGGGTTTGTCAAGCGTTTTGCGATTTCGCCATCATTGGTGAAAAGCAATAGACCCGTGGTCTGGCGATCGAGTCTTCCCACTGGATAAATGCGCTCCTGGCAGGCGTTGTCGATGAGTGCCATAACCGACTTGCGCTTATCTGTTTCCTCCAAAGTGGTCATGTAATCCTTAGGTTTATTGAGCAAAACATAACGCATTGGTTCAGGCTTAAGGACCATGCTGTCGTAACGAACCACATCTTTTGCCGGGTCAACCTTGTGGCCCAATTCAGTGATCACTTTTCCGTTCACGGTCACTAAACCAAGTTCGATTAGTTTATCAGCTTCACGACGCGAGGCAATACCAGCGTTGCTCAGGAATTTATTCAATCGAACTTCAGAAGCTTTGCGACCTCCGCGTGGTCTTTCATTGGATGCAATGTCCGACTTTTGTTGACGTTCTGGATAACGACGGAATTCGCCCGTGCGTTTATCGCCGCGATCAACAGAACGTCCAGTCGAACGTTCTCTGGTACGTTCACCACCATACTCACCACGTTCGGAATTGCGTTTGCCGTAGAAACTGCGTTGTGGGCGTTCCGAAGCTGAACGGTCAAAAGACTTTGGTTTCGAAAAAGATTTTGATCCGCGCTTCTGTTCTTCCGAACCTGCAGAGCGATCTTTAGAATAACCGGTTGTGCGACTACTTTTTGATTCCGTTCCATAGCTGGATGAGCGTCGTGTATCTGAAGTCCTTGAGCGACTGTCTCTTGGGGATTTACCACGAACGGGACGTTCACCTGAGCGAGAACCTCTGTCATCCTCGTCTTTGGAACTTCGGCTGCGAGTCCCGCGTGGCGAGGGTTCTGCCCCAAAACGACTACTCCCCGATTTCGGGGAGGAGCCTTTTTTGGAATATTCTCTCGGAGAGCCCGATCCTGAGCGTTTTTCTTTTCCGCTCGATGAGCTTCTCTTACCTGTGCTTTTCATGCTGATGCGTATTTCGCACAAAGTTAAGGCTAGTTCTAAATTCCGCTCTACGTTTCAAGAGGAATTTCAGGAGGGTCGCCTCATATTAGGCCACAATAGCCGTAAGCACTCGATATTGGTGTCTATTTGTCTTTTTCATTGGTTACGATGAATCGTCCGGAGTGAACAGTTCCATCTTGTCCAATGATTCGAACATGATAACCACCAGCTCGGAGCTCAAGGGTATTGAAGTCCAATTGATGAGCTGAAACATCGGTCCAACTTTTTACAATTTGACCTTTTGCATCAGTGATTTCTACACGAGACAACGAGGGTCTGTCATCAAATTGAATTTGTGAGGTATTCAGTCCAATATGGATAATGCCGTTGGTTGGATTTGGCCACAACATGACTTGCGTTTCATCGCCCTCAAACTGTCCACGAAGGGTGTTTTGTACATCATTCGTAGCGATAGGTGATTCGTAATCAAAATAAAGCGTAGCTCTATTTTCAATGGCTTCACCGGCGTTTGCATTTGCGATTGGGCGAATTTTATACATGATCACACCCTGGCTTTCCAGATTGCTGATTGCAGCTGTGGTCAAATTGATGTTTTCAAAGAAGATGGTAAGGTGTCTCTCATCCGTTATAACATAACTATACATATTACTGGCCGCAACGATTTCGAAAGTTTGAATGTCTAAATTAGGTGGCAGGGTGTTTTCGATGCGGAGATGTCTTGCTATTTGGCTTCCGGAGTTTTGAAATTGGATCGTGTATTGAAGTTCTTGGTCGCTTTCAATATAACCCAGACTTCCTTCACCTCTCGGTAACACACGAATCGTGTTGGGAGAAGTGTTCTCGATGATCTCACGATCAAAGTAAGCGAAGTTGTTGTGTCCAGCTAGATCCTGTCCTGAGGCATGAATAGCGGCCGTAACGCGGAGGATATCGCCTGGTTGAGGAGAATTACCGACAGCATCGATCAATGTGATAGTTGTTGAACTACCAAACGGTACGATACCCAGGTCCCAAACATACGTTTGACCATCCACATAAGTCCAAGGTATACTTGCATCTATTATGGATACTCCCTCAGGATAAATTACAGTGAGATGAGTGCTTTCGGCGTCCATTGTTCCAATGTTTTGATAGGTGATAGTGGTGGACTGAGCAGTGTTCGTTGCCCAGCCAAGTCCAACAACAGATACTGCTAAGTCATATCCATATACCGAAGGCGTGAATGGTACATCGACGGTGTACTGGTTGCCTTCGTCAATGATGGTTAGTTCTTCGGCTGGACATTCATTTTGCCAATAAGAAGAGTTTGTTCCATCAATGGAATAGACGTTAGATGAAAGCGGGATAGTATATGCACCGTTCGCGTCTGTTTGAATATTGTGTTCGGTTTCATTGATGGTGATATGCATGTTTGAAATGGTTTGTTCACCTTCGTCACGGGTGCAATTGAAATTTGCATCGTAAAAGGCGATTCCAGATAAGGTTGCAACGCTACTTTCAATAATTGCTAATTGTTGATTGACGTTTTGGTTGGTCAAGGTTTGGTGCAAACCAGATGGCCAGATAACGGAAATA
>JBDKJN010000314.1:0-2511 GCA_039796595.1 Bacteroidota bacterium | reverse complement strand
CTCTTTTTTTGCTTGAATATGGTTTTGAATGTTGTTATTGTCGAAGGCTAAATGCTGGAAGTTATTGTAATTACTTTTTGACTTCAACTACACAACCGAGCAATGACTTGGCTTGCAACTGACTTTGAACACTTATCGCGTTGCCCGTATAACTAAAGGTCGCATTTTGTTGACCAATTACACTTTGCAATTTGTCAGAATAGCTTGCGCCTGCTGCCGAAGATAGTCGCTTGCTAAAAGCATCATAATCCAGGGGCTCACCTGAAATAACAATTGCGAAATAATCCGTAGTGCCTACGTCATCCGCAAAAAAACTGTGATCGCGCGGGAAAAGACGACTGCCTGTGATGCCGAAGAATGGTGAGTGCTTTGGCGTGTAGGGAAACAACGTGTATGATGTACCGTCCGTTTCCATTCCAAAGATGTAAGCATAACATGCGATGTTATTCGTAATCTCCAATTTAAAACCTGCACCTTTGGTCATGTTTTGCACTGTAGTGTAATTGAAGGCATCCTTTTGCTGGAGGGCTACACGTTGGCCATTGTCATTGAGTACCACACCGATTTGTGCTTGCAACATATTTGTCTGTGGTGCAGATGCATCCGACATTGGATATATGCCATATGCTTCTTTAGTGAAGTGTTGGAAGTCATCATAACTTACCCAACCAACACCATTCTTGCCCCATTCCATGCCCCATGAATTCATGATTTGAAATCCACCCATGTTGCGTGCGAATTTGTAATCATCATATCCAATGACGCACATTGCGTGACCACCGAAACCTCGCATATCGTAATCTCCATCCGATGGTGTCCACATGTCCTCACCCATCATTTCCTGCATGAAACTTCCGCCAACCATCATCCCGATTAAGACAGGAGCACCTTGTGCAATGTTTTGTTTGATGGCTAACATATTGACCGATGATGCATCTTGTCCTTGTGCACCACCTGTCAAACGTTGGTAGCCTTCAATTTTGAATTGTGTAGCAGATTGCAATTGGAAATTGTTGGGCCGTTGACTACAGTCTTGATCGGAATAGGGCATGTCTTTCAAACTGGCCAGTCCCTTGTTCTCCATTACTTTTAAAGCTTCAGGTAAATAACTACCCTGACAATCTTCCAACGCAATTTGATTGTATAAAAAGGAGGGAGAGAAAATGATCGTGTTGGGATCTTGTCCAGTTGCTCGAGCTTGCATAATGGTGCGAGCAGCATATGCCGCCGCCCAAGCTACACAAGAACCTTGTTGCCCTTGATTGCCTCGTGTTGGTGCATATTTTAATAAACTAACACCTTCAGGCAAAGGATTACTTTTGTTGTCGGCTAGCGGTTCGAAAATTTCTGTTGCAGCGTATTTAGCAGCATCGAAATTGGCTCCTGTCGATAGGGACATTTCTGATGAAGAAGAGGAGGGACTTCCACCACAACCTTTTGAAAACAACATATAGCCGCCACCAATGATGGCAATGAGTAACAAAAGTTTTGGGTTTCGTCCAAACAACTGAAGTAATAGGGGCAAGAACTGGATAAGTCCTCCACCACCAATTCCACCGCCACCTCCGCCTCGGCCTCTTGAACGGGGATTGTAGTTACCTTGGTTGTCATCGGGGCGAATTCGAATAGGCATAAGATTTCAATTATTGAGGGTTAAACAATGCGTTTGATTAGTCTGAGGTTATGTGTATAAATTTGGTCTGTAGTTCTAAAAATTCCTTGATGGTCAAGTAAGTCGTTGCGCACATTGCCGCTTGCATGTAAGATTCTAATGCTGGCATCATAGCGTACTATCATACCAACGTGAATGATACGTCCATCTGAGTTATCAAAAAAAGCAAAATCGCCTGTGCGGGTTTCTTCTAAGAATGTAATATGTTCACCGATTTCGGCTTGTTGATAGGCATCGCGTGGAATAGATAGTCCTGCAAATCTCGCTATCATCTGCGTGTAACCTGAACAATCAATGCCGTACAAGCTTCTCCCTCCCCATAAATAGGGCGTTCCCAAATATTGTGCGGCAAATGTTACGAGTTCCTTCGGGCCAGGCGCTGCTTCTATTGGCTCAAAAGAATATGGAGCTAAATCTAAAGGTGTTTTATCTCTGGATACAAAAGAGCCAGGACTTAGACGATGGTTGGCCGAAAAATTGTCTTTCCATATGCTAGGTGACGTTAGTGGTGAAAGGTCAAGAACCAGATCGGATGATACCAAGTGTTTGCGATCCATCCAACCTTGATATCCGTCATGGGAGGTTTGTATGAAACACCACGAATCCTTTTGGTCAAGAATTTCAGCGGATTCGCCAAATAGCATTTGACTGACCATCTCGCTTTTATCCGATGGTTCAGCGCGCATAGGGGATTGAGCAACTACGCAGTATGCAGGGGTGGACATGTGCACAATTTTCTCCAAATATAGGAGTGAAGTAGTCTTTTCGGAGTTGTGCTTTACTCCAGCAATGTTATCCATTTCCTATTTTCTGTTTGGAACCGTTGGACGCAGGTGCTG
>JBDKJN010000313.1:0-8219 GCA_039796595.1 Bacteroidota bacterium | reverse complement strand
CATGATGGTATACAGCGACTTGCAACTGATGGACCTCGATCAAAACGGCCAACAAGAATACTGGCGCTTTTGGATCAGCAATGGTCAACTCATTCATTGGGTGGGCTATACCCTAAGCGATCAAGGCAAGCAGGTACTCGAAGGAGCAACATTCAAAAATCTGCTGCTGCAAAAGAAGGAAGTTCAAGACATGGTTGCCCTATCGCAAAAAGGGTATGCTGGATTTTCGCGCTACAAAACAAGTGATTTTGAAAAGCGCCCAAATCCGGCTCCTCTGACGTCGCCATCCGCTGAGACACAAGAACAGAAAACACCATTTGTTAGCATAACATCTTCTTTATGGGGTCCACTATCCTTTTTTGAACCTGAGGCAGCAGAACAATTAAAAGCCCAATGCAAATTACCAGCAGACTTCAAAAAAACTGGCCAGCCTATCATGGTTGCGTTTGAGGTGACGATCAACGCGGAGAATCGCATTACTCAGCTCATACCACTGAGCAATGATCCCAAGCTGAGTGCCTTGTATGCCGAAGCTAAACGACTGGCTGCCCTATTGCCAGGCGTGCGACTTCCACCACCGGGTGACCGCGAATTTAACGGCCAGTTATCGCGCACACCCCAAAAGAACACCTATACCTTACTCTTCTATTTCGCACCATGAGAAAGTATTTTCTATTGAACATCATTGGCATACTCATCGCCCACCTTGGTTTGCATGCTGAGCATCGCATGGGATATGTGGCTCCGGCATTTCAAATTGAATTGGACGATACCGAATGGACGTTCGATACCAATGCCCCTACCTTTTGGATGATCAACGGCTATCTGAAATTTAAAGCCTCATCCTTTGTACATCGTCCCACTGGATTAAAATTGACCGTAAAGGCGCTCAGATTACCTGAACCCTTTCGCCTTGACCACTTAGACAGCTTAGAGGGTAAATCGGTACACAAGGAATACAAAAACTTATATAGTGTCTACAATGCAGAGTATTATGAGCGTTCGTACCAACTCCTTTTCGAGGAAGGATATATGGTTGACCTCACGTGCAATAAAAAAATGTATGACCCTCAATACGATGGATTGATCAAATCCTTCGTTGATCGCTTCATGTGCATCGGAGCTTCCGCATTGGATCGCATAGCAGGTTATCCCCTATCGCCTTCGGCCAATGAAGATTCGCTGCGCAATACTAGGCGGTCTGCCTTTTTTAATCAGCGACCCGATTTGCTAGACAAAGTGTATATCGATCACTATGTACTGGTTGACAAAACAGAACAGTTTACCTTCACCCGTTGGGAAAAAGAAATGATGAAAGAATCATTTATGCTTTACACCCCGGAGGAAATGGCATTGGCAGATGGGCAAGTGAGTGTGCCAGAAAACGTGCAATGGTTAATGCTCTTTATGCCCAACCATCATTTTAACCTGAGTCCTGACTCGCATAAATCCCTTCGCAGATATATTCACCGCATGTATCCGGAAATAGATTATTCGGTCGAACGCATCAATCGAATAGACAGAAAAGGCGTGAGCTTCCTCATCCATAACGAGGACACTGCGCGTTTTTTTGTTGTGCATCGCCATCCCAAAACCAATACTATTACTAGCTATTCATATACCATTGCCCGGAATGAAAACATGGGTTACGAAGGAGCAGTAATGACAGGTGGAAAGCCCAATCCCAAGATCTGGAGCATGATGCCGATCGACTACAAAGGACTTACCTTTTTGGTAGAAGAGAAGACCAGCGGCATCACTACATCGAGCGTAGGCAACTTCCCAAAATTGAGTTTGCACAGCGCTGCTTATGAAATGGCCAAACCGATTGAGTTTGAACAGCCCAAAACAGGTAAAGACTATGCGCATGCTTTTTATTATGAAGAAAACGGAGGACGCATATCCAAGGCATTGGAAGCAATGCAGTCAGGAAATACCGATCGAACAGACAAAGACATACACCACATGGCGGTAATGTATAGCCGTTCTGAATCACCTGTTGTACCCGATGCATGCATTATCAAAGGCCCGATTATCCTGACCGACTACGACAACGACCAAGATCCCGAATTGTCTGTAATTTATGTGAGTGCAGGAAAAATTTTGCAGTTGGAAACCTATGAACTGCAATCCGAGGGCATTGTAAAAGTGGCCAATGCAACAATGTGGCCGATCATCAAAAAACGTAAACTCGTATATCAATTGCTCAGCTTTAGCATGCAAAGTACGTTGATGCAGCAGTCAATCAAAAACTATTCGGCCCCACATGGAGCAGTCGCAGTTGAAGAATATTATGAACCTCACATAAGTTACGACGACTATGGCTCTATGGATGTGGCCGTGCCAATGGAGTTACCCAACGATACACCAGAAATCCGACAACTCGATCGTAATGCTCAATTCAAGGGAGGAGAACAAGCCATGAAGAAGTTCATCCAAAATAATCTCAAAATACCCGAAAACACTAAAACGAAAGTTACAGTATATGTGTACTGCACTGTGCAAACCGACGGGCGATTAAAGATCCAAAAAACAGTGAACTCAAATGGTTTGAATGACGCTAATACCGAAGAAGCCAAACGTGTTACTCAATTGATGCCAGCATGGGAGCCAGCCTCCAGCAAAGGCAAACCTGCAATGGACCAAGTCGTGATTCCGTTTAATTTCGAAAAAAAGTAGGTCATTTCATCGCAACACGCTTCCCATGGGAAGTAAAGAAAGACAATCGTCTAAGAGACAAAAAACCCTATTTTTGCGCCGTCAAAAAATTAGATAGATGAACCCAATTCAAATGGTGGACCTCAAGGTTCAATACCAAAACATCAAAGCTGAAGTAGATGCTGCATTGCAAAATGTGATGAACAATACTGCATTTATCAATGGTCCCGAAGTAAAAGCATTTCAAGAAGAGTTGGAAAAGCACCTGGGAGTTAAGCACGTGATTCCATGTGCGAATGGAACAGATGCTTTACAGATTGCGATGATGGCTTTGGACCTGCAACCAGGCGATGAAGTCATAACAGCTTCGTTTACCTATGTTGCCACCGCAGAAGTCATTGCTTTATTGAAGTTAAAGCCCGTTTTGGTGGATGTTGATCCAAATACCTTTAACATCGATCCAGCGGCTATTGAAAAAGCCATCACACCAAAAACAAAAGCCATTGTTCCGGTCCATCTATTTGGACAATGTGCCGATATGGATCCTATTATGGAGATAGCGCGCAAGCATAACTTGTATGTGATTGAAGATACAGCTCAAGCGATCGGTGCAAAATACACACACCGTGATGGCAGTCAGACCACAGCGGGTTGTATTGGCCATATCGGTGCAACGAGTTTTTTTCCAAGCAAAAACCTGGGTTGTTATGGTGATGGAGGCGCATTGTTTACCAACGATGATAAATTGGCAGAAAGCATGCGCATGATTGCCAATCATGGTCAGAAGGTTCGTTACTATCATGATAGCATCGGTGTGAATTCACGACTCGATTCGATGCAAGCGGCTATTTTACGCATCAAATTGCGCAAACTTGATGAGTACACTGCAGCCCGTAATCGCGCTGCAGATTTTTACGATAGAGCATTTGCAGATATACCACAACTGAAAACCCCTGCTCGCGCAAACAATAGCACACATGTGTTCCATCAATATACATTGGTTACCACGGGTATAGATCGTTTCCAAATGCAAGAGCAACTTGCTGCGAAAAACATTCCATCGATGGTCTATTATCCAGTGCCGTTGCATATGCAAAAAGCTTATACCGATCCACGTTATAAAGAAGGCGATTTCCCGATCACTGAGGAGTTGTGCAAGCATGTTATTTCATTACCGATGCACACCGAGTTGACACAAGAACAGCTTGATCTGATTGTACAAGAAGTAAAAGCATTTGTTGGTCAATAAGCATGCGTAAGGCCGAAAAAGCGGAATACATCATGACAGAGTTGGAAAAACTCTATCCTGAAACACCTGTTCCACTTGACCATTACAGTGCCTATACCCTTCTGATTGCCGTGTTATTGTCGGCACAATGCACCGATGTTCGTGTCAATCAAGTTACACCAGCACTTTTTCGACTTGCCGATACAGCTCCGACTATGGCGCAGCAGGATGTCAAAGCCATAGAAAACATTGTCCGGCCTTGTGGACTTTCACCTGCAAAAAGCAAAAACATACTGGCCCTATCACAACGACTGACCAAAGAGTTTCAGGGAGAAGTACCCGAAGATTGGGATGTGTTGGAATCACTACCAGGGGTTGGACATAAAACAGCTTCAGTGGTGATGTCGCAGTGGTTTGGCCAGCCGGCCTTTCCAGTAGATACACACATACATCGCTTGATGTATCGTTGGGGTTTAAGCAATGGCAAAAGTGTAACGCAAACGGAGCGCGATGCTAAGAAACTCTTTCCCGAATCCAAATGGAACAAGTTGCATCTTCAAATCATATTTTACGGCCGTGAATACAGCCCTGCCCGCGGCGCACGCGATGACAAAGATTATATTACCATTCACGTGGCTGGCAAAATAAAACAACTGACATGAGTGAGATAAAGTACCGTTACGGCTTTCGCAACAATTACAGAAGCTCGATGCCACTGACAGAAATGTGGTTAAAAGACATCACCGATTTCTTCACCAGTCTGCGCTATCGAATATTTCACAGTGGTCAATTGCCTACCATTGTCGCTTATCCGGATTATCCAAGTAAACGAACGACCCTATATAAAATAGCGAAGAACTTAAAATTTCGACTCACCAACAAACCTGTTGAAGCGGACCTTGTAATTTATTTCGAAGACATCACATTGGGTAGTACCCTGGCCATCGAGCGATACTATGGCAACCGAAAAATCATCAATGGCAAATGCATTGATATTTCTAAGAAAAAAGTAGAAGAAGCTCATCAGAAAATATTCGGATATACAACGGCCATCGATCCAACAATATTTGAAGGACATGCATTGGCCAAGAGCGATGAAAATGCCAAGCACGACGGTGTAGTTATCCAGTGCCCTATCGCACAGCGTGAGGAAGGCAAGGTGTATCAAATCATTATTGACAATACCCATTCGAATGGCGATGCAGTTGATATGAGAGTACCCGTTTATGGCAACACCATTCCACTGGTATATCGCAAATACAAAAAACCGGAAGTACGATTTACAAATGAGGTTCATCGCACCACGCTTCATCCTACCGAATCCTTGTTCAATGAAGTAGAGCAATCCCTGATTGTAAAATTTGCACGTGAAATGGGAGCAGATTGGTGCGAATTGGATATACTGAGAGATAACAAAAGCGGTCAAATTTATATCGTCGATTTAAATAAAACAGCCTACGGACCGCCTGCCGAATTAAATGAGCAAGAAGAAGCAATAGCCATTCTGACCAAAGCGTTTAAACAAGAATGGTTATCCAACCAACAATAAGACAAGAGTAAATTCGTTCGCGGTATCGCCTCAGATTAAAAAGGAGCGAAAAGAACTGCAGAATACTCCTTTGCACTTCCTCTCATCCAATTAACTTTGTACTTCTAAATCATAACTTATGAAACATCTATTTCTTCTCATCATAGGCTTAATTTTTACTTTAACCAGTTGGAGTCAGACCACACCTACATCTAAAATTATCCTTAAGAATAGAGATGTTATGACCGGGCAAATTATTGAGATGAAACCCGGCGAATATGTAAAACTGGAAGTCGTAGGCAAAAATGTTATAACAATACCATACAGCGATATAGCTGAAATTATTCTTGATGCTTCAGCCGACAGCAAACGCTCTGAGGCACCTGCAGAAAAGGCATCCAATAAAAAGCCGAAGGAATCACTCGGATCAAAAAAATTCTACTTTGAGACCATCAATGAAGTTGGCTTAGGCTTAGGCATGGGTAAAATATACGGTTTCAATTACGGACCACTTTTACCGGATGCTGAGGATCCCGCAAACACAGACACTTATGGTGGATTTTATACCGTGAATGGAATTGGCTATAAAAACATTTTGTTTGCAGGAATTGGAATTGGAATATTGGGACATAGCGGTATTTCTGATGACAGTGATGCATTCAAGTATTCAGTGCCGTTCACCATCGATGTTCGATATCGCCCGTTGAGCCAGCAGCAGTTCAGCCCCATTGCGATGCTCGGAACAGGTATGTCCTATGTCCATGGAAGCTTTGGAACCTTTACCATGTTGTCGGGTGTTGGTTTAAGTATTCGATTCAACGAGCGATTTGACGCTCAAATATTGTTTGCACATCACTACAATCGCTTCTCCCCTCAGTTGAGCGTCGAAAACGGTCTCTTGGAGGAATTCTATAGCGGCGCTTATGTGAATTATGGAGGAGCCCGTCTCGGAGTCTCCTATCGCTTGTAATGCACATTGAAATCCCGCTTCCCAGCGGAGTCATCATAACATATTGCAAAGAACCCGGAAGGTATACATGAGGGTAATTAAAGTTGGATCCTTGACTTTGATCAGCACCCTATTTGTCCAGCGGCTTTAGAATTTTCCGGTCCACGTAAAACGTACCAAAAGGAATAATACAAGCTAGCAAAACTTTCACTGTTATGTTTTTGAACGACCATTTTCGTTCAATAGACATATACACTGTTGCGATCACAAAAAATAAAAAAAGGACACCATGAATTGGACCTATAACCTTAACACCAAAAGGCCAATTTGCCAAATACCTTAATGGTACAGCGACAAACATTAACAAAATCAAGGTTGCGCCTTCCATCAAGCCCAACAAGCGCAATTGTCCAATAGCAGTTTTGATATTCATGGCGCTAAAATACCCTTTCAAAGCCACAAAAGCTCAAAAGCCCCGATTTTTCTAGCACAGCATGGCTGATAAATTCAAGTACAAAGTCATCCAATCTGACAAAAATCCCTATTTTTGATAATTCTTACTGCTTTTTGAAAGCACTAGGCAACCTTTTGAGCCTCAGTGAATCACTAATTGTGAGAAGTACGTGAATACATCTAAACCAACTAAAATGAAACAATTCCTTATTACATCGCTTTTTGCTGTTTTCTTTTCATTCATTGCCTTTACCTCACAAGGTCAGATCACACCATCGTTTAGCACTGGATCATACCACATTGAGAAAAATGAAAGCCTGACCACCTTCGAAGTTAATGCCACAATTGATGAAGTAAAACACATGATAGAACAATTGCAAAATTGTGGTTCATATATCCATGCCGATTATGCGAAAACCGAAGGAGGATATATGGTGACTTTAAAAATCCAAGATCAAACCGGACCAGAATATGTTGCTAAACTCATGATGGTTCTTGGGTTTTCCAATTACACTTGGAACAATGAGCTCAAAACAATTGACCTGTTGGAATCAGACCTAACGAAGAAATAAACCACGTTATTAAAGAAGATGAAAAATGCAATTATAGCCGCATGCTTAGTGCTGCTTTCACATCTCGCATTCGCACAAATCAATGCAGGTAACGACACAACAATTTGTGTTCCCGGACCTGTTGCTTTGAGTGCAGTTGTAGATGGCGTAATGGGGACAACCGCGTACACAATTGCCAGTACTGCTTGGTCTCCTGAAGCGGTTGGAGGAACGAGCATAGGCCTAACAGATGATGCAGTAAGTGCGGTTCAGCCCATTGGTTTTAGTTTTTGCTTTTTTGGTAACACCTACACCAATTTCTATATCGGATCCAATGGCTGGATTGGATTTACCGCTGGTCAACCAACAGCTTTTACCTCTCAAACCATTCCAAATACAGGTAACAATGTACCTAAAAACTGCATCATGGGGCCTTGGCAAGATTGGCATCCCGGAACAGGAGCCAATGTTGGTAACTACATCAAGTATCAAACCATTGGAACAGCGCCCAATCGCCGCCTGATAGTGACCTGGGACAATGTACCGATGTTCTCGTGTACCACGAATTTCGGTAAATTCCAGATCGTTCTATTCGAAACCACTAACCTTATTCGAAGCAACATCTTCAATAAGCCATCATGCACCTGGGCTGGCGGTAATGCCACACAAGGAATACATAATCTTGCAGGAACTGTAGCTTATGTAGTTCCAGGCCGTAATTCATCAAACTGGATTGCAAACAATGAATCGTGGGAATACATTCCAAGTGGAGTGAATTGGACAGCCAACGGAAATCCCGTAGGCAATACCAGCAACATTACCGTTTCGCCCATCCAAACCACAACCTATGTG
>JBDKJN010000312.1:0-2689 GCA_039796595.1 Bacteroidota bacterium | reverse complement strand
TGCGTGGTGAAAGACTTGGCAAAGCGAACGATGCTAACAGGCCATTTGCCAGCTACCGGCACCTCGCGATTGCCCATGCGAATAATTTTCTCTCCCGGTGCATATCGAAGAGTCAAGTTTCCTTCCAATAGCTCGAACTGTTGTCGTACTATTGTCAATGCGTCACTCGCGGGTTGAAGCCATTGATAGGCCTCATTTGCACGAATCGTTTGATGGGTGACACCTGTGCTTCCACTTAAGTTGGACCACCAGCGACCACGTAAGGAGATTTCAGTTGTCTCCCTTCTGTCCATGCGATTGACAAAAAGAGGATAAACAGATTTAATTAAACCGGATTCAAGTTTTTCAAGTTGGTTGCCACCAGTTTCCTGTACGTCATTGCTATAGGCAGCTTTGATTTGGATCCCTCTCTTTTTGTTCAAAAAGACAATCGCATCGCCGCCATATTTGTGTCCTTTGTCTTTGAACCCATAAGCGTAATAGCCTCCAATGCTGAAATGCTTCAATAGTGCGTCGTTGGTATGGATGCCAGCACCTCCGCGAAAGCCCTCGAATTGATTGAATGACATCAGCCGGTTGAGGTCTAAGTCAATTGGTCCAAGTCGCCATTTGCCTTGCATGAGTGACTCAAGGGCCTTCATCTTTTTATCCAAATTATTGGCTTTGCCAAGACTATCGATGACATGGTAAGTTGTAGAGTCCTTTGCATTTATAGTGGCGCCACGATGAACGTTCCAGATGCTGTCATTTGCCAAGGCTGCTTCTTTATCTAATAACAAAATGACAGGGCTGAATTCGGAAGGTTTCAAAGGTTTGTCAAATTCTATGTTTTTAATATACGATTTACCATCACCAACCATGGGAACATTGTTGACTAACATAGCACCGAAAATGATTGTCGAATTCAATTGAACCGGAAACCAACGACGATTGTTTATCAATTGATATTGTTGTTGAATCCGAATTGTTTGAGCAGTACTTTCTTTTGGCGTCGCAGTTACTTGTTGCAAGGCATATTGATTGGAATTGATGAAAAGGACGCCTTCCATTCCGTCAAAATTTTTGTTTTTTCGAGGACGGTAGGATATCGTCCATATGGTGTCATTTTGGAGAATTGTTGTATTTTCCAGAATAAACAAGTATTTCGAAACACTATTGTCGGCGAGCGGACTCATATATCTTTTACTTAACAGATTGACTTCGTCATCATAGAAAGAAAAGGATTGAAGTTGTGTGGCCAGAACAAAGAAATCCGCATTCTTGATGCCGGAAACGCGATTTGCGATGATGGTTTCTTCCGAGTGATTGGGAGGTAGAAATTTGCGTTTTGAAACTGTTTCTAGTAAAAAAAGATGTTGTTTGTCAAAGAATTCATACATCTGCTGTGTAGAACTGTCCTTCATCGCGAGACTGTCAGGGTAATGCACAAGATTGCTGTCGAGTTGTGCTCCTACCGCAAGCCGATTGTAACTCTCATAAGTAAAGGAACCTGTTTTTTCAGGATGGTTATTGTTTTTATTTGCAATCGCAGCACGTATGATTCGTTCGGCTGGATTTACTCCAGGCCTGATTACAACTTCTTTAAGCGCGATGTGATCTGGATACATGTGAATGGTTCCTTGTATCATAGTACACTTTAGTTCTACTGATCGATAACCGATAGCTTGAAATAGAATCGGTGCATCTGAAGGAGTTACTTGGATTGAAAACTGACCATCAATATCACTGAAACCACCGTTGTTCGTTCCTTGCTGAATAATAGCAGCAAAGGCAACTGCCTCTTCGCTTTCTCCATCAACGATATTTCCGGAGATGGTAATGAGTGAATCAGCAGGGAATTGGGATAATGCAGGTTGAGAAAGAAAAATAGCAAGTACTGCCGTGATACATAAGCAGAGGAAGTGGTTTCGCATTGAGGTCGAATTGAGGAGTTCAATATACAAGTAATTCAGAGACGCTTAGGCTTCATATTAGTTACAGTTGCTCCAGACGAGAACAGCGCTATCATTGAATTTAGCGGTTAGATTTTTTAAATACCAGATTAAGCGCTTAGTTTTGTTGACATGTTGCAACAGGCTAAGGAAGTTAAAAGACTGATGAAACACTTGACCTGGCATAGAGGTTTGAATCTTGTCCAGGTTTGGATCAGTTATTGGCTGAGCCGTTTATGGCCAAATCTTCAACCTTTGGCGCCAATCGCAGTTAGTGTCGAGCCAACCACTGCTTGCAATCTAGGGTGCCCGGAATGTCCCAGTGGGCTTAAAATGTTTGAGCGCCCCACTGGCAATGCTGCGATAATAGATGTTCGCGACTGGTTGAATCAATTGGCCAAACGAACGATCTATGTCAATTTTTATTTTCAAGGCGAACCATTTATTCACCCGCAATTTTTGAGTTTGGTAGAATATGCTGTTGGTCGGGGTTTGTTTACTTCGACTAGCACCAATGGTCATTTTTTGCACGATGCCTTAGCTCGGAAAACGGTCGAGTCAGGACTGCATCGGTTGATTATATCCATCGATGGGCTAACGCAAGAAGTGTATGAGCAGTATCGCATCCATGGGCGTCTGGATAAAGTCATAGAGGGTACACGCAATGTGGTTAAGTGGAAAAGAGAACTGCGATCGAGCACGCCTCAAATTATTTTTCAATTTTTGGTTGTTGCCCCAAATGAACATCAGATGGATGA
>JBDKJN010000311.1:0-5158 GCA_039796595.1 Bacteroidota bacterium | reverse complement strand
CAAACTTGCGTGGACTACGACCGTTTCTTCGTATCTCAACGTCAGGATGCTTTGTTGCAACGTCAATATTTTGATGCAATTGCTGCTGGTATCGATCCTTGCACAATCAATTTGTGTGATTACGCGATTCCTCAATACTTCTACGATTACCCTGCAATTGGTAACGTAGCAGCTGGACAAGATTACTATTTGGCTCCATTCTATGATGCTCCAAATAGTGTTCAGGAATTCTACGATCCAGAAGGTGGTGACTACCCATTGTATGACTTGTTCCGTGATATCGATTGTGCAAACCGCCGTCGTCAGGATATCGTTCCATTGTTCGGTGACCAGACGTTTTATTGGATTTTCAATGACAAGGGTAACGTACACTCTGAGTCTCAAGGCCAACCTATCGGTATGGAAATTCGTGCACAGGCGTTTGCATTCACTACGAATGACCCTGTGAACAATATGACTTTCTTGAACTATGTGATGATCAACCGTGGTACACAAACGTTGACCAATACATACTTCGGTTCATGGGTTGACTGTGATTTAGGTAATAGCAATGATGACTATGTGGGTTGTGACGTTCAACGCGGTCTTGGGTATTGCTATAATGGTGATGCATTCGATGAGCCTGTATCGCAATCAGAAGGTTATGGCGACAATCCACCATCTGTGGGTGTTGACTTCTTCGAAGGTCCATATCAGGATGAGGACCTAGTTGACAACCCTTTGACAACAGATATTTTACAAGCTGACAACGAAGGTGGTATTCCTTATTCTGGTTTAGGTATCGGTTATGGCGATGGTGTTGCCGACAATGAGCGTTTTGGTATGCGTCGTTTCGTTTACTATAATATCGGAACAAACCCTATCAATGGTGACCCAAGCACAGCCTTACACTACTACAATTACATGCGCGGTATTTGGAAGAATGGCGCGAATATGAAGTGTGGTGGAAATGGTGTATCTGGAAATGGTGTATTGGACATAGAGTGTGATTACATGTTCCCAGGTGATTCGGATCCTCTAGGTTGGGGAACAGGTGGTACGCCTCAGGAGTCTTGGACAGAACAGTCTTCAGGTAATCAACCTGGCGACCGTCGTTTTATCCAAGCAGCTGGTCCATTTACATTGAAGCCTGGTGATTACAACAACATCACTGTGGGTGTGGTATGGGCAAGAGCAGCAACCGGTGATCCATTCGCATCAGTTGAGCGTTTGCGTCGAGCAGATGATAAGGCTCAAGCATTGTTCGACAACTGTTTTGAACTTGTGACCGGTCCAGATGCTCCAGATGTTGCGGTGCAAGAGTTGGAAAATGAAATTATTTTGATGTTGAGCAATGCTAATCCGCTAACAAACAACTACAATGAAACGTTTGTCGGATTTGATCCTGCGATTCCAACAACAACAACTGATGGCAGTCCTTTAACCCAAGAGCAACGCAGTTACAAGTTTGAAGGATATTTGGTATATCAATTGGCTACAGATGAAGTTAGTTCAAGTGACCTTAATGATACTGAAAAGGCTCGTTTGATCGCTCAATGCGACATAAAGAATGGAGTATCAAAGATCATTAACTTCGATCGTGATGAGGAAATGGATGAGATTGTGCCAATGTTAATGGTCAATGGTGAGGACAAAGGAATTCGTCGTTCATTCCGGATTACTGAAGATGCTTTCGCTTTGGCGAACAAAACGTTGGTTAACCATAAAACATATTACTTTATGGTGATTGCTTACGGTTACAACAACTACGAAGACTATAATGTGTCCACAGAGTTGGGGCAGGCAACGGCTTATTTGGCTTCTCGTAAATCATCAAAAGGAGAAATCGAAGTAATCAAGGCAATCCCACACAATGTGAGTCCTGAAGCAGGTGGTACAATTGCCAACTCAAGTTATGGTGATGGAGTTGCACTTACTCGTATTGAAGGTAAAGGCAATGGTTTGAATAATCTTACTTTATCTAGTGCTAGCGAAAAGGAAATTCTTAGTTCGCCTTACACTACTCAAGAATTGACATACGTACCAGGTGCAGGACCCGTTGAAGTTAAAGTTGTGGATCCGCTTCGTGTTCCAGCTGCCGATTTCGAATTGCGCCTTACTGCTGAGGACTTAACTGACCTTGAGCCAGAAACTATGGTTTGGCAGTTGTACAATGTTACGGACGATGAAACTTACACTGCATATCAATCTTTTGCTTCTGCAAGTGAGGACGTTCTTGTGAAGTATGGTTTGAGTGTAAATTGGGGTCAATATCAATATCTCAATGTAGATGGAATCAATGTCCGTCACTTTACAGACCTAATCAGCGCTACAATTGAGTATAAAGACGCAGGTCGTCCATGGTTGCTTGGTGCTCGTGACAATGATGAGTTCTCTGAATTGAACTGGATTCGCTCTGGTACTACTCAGTCTGAAGATAATGCCACAGAAATTGAGCAGAAGTACAATGACTATCAAGACGGCTCTGGTGACTTCCCATTCACTGATGAAAATGAAGTCTATGAGGCGTTGTTGAATGGTACATGGTCTCCAGCATGCTTGGCTTCTTCAAGCGAACAATTGGCAGATGAGTCTTGGATCAACAATGCAGCGCCGCTACCGAACGAAATTTCGGGTGACTTATCTCCAATCAGTCCTCCAAATGTTTCGAATATTCTTGGTTTGAACAATGTTGATATTGTGTTCACCATCGATAAGAGCCTTTGGACAAGATGTCCAGTACTTGAAATGCAATCCAATGAAGCTTTGGCTCATTCGGAGGCCGGCCTAACTGGCATGCCAAGCGGTAAGGGAAAGATGCGTCATGCCAAATCGGTAGATAAGAATGGTCTCAACTCAAGTCATCCTGATTTTAACGCCGCTGAAGGTAATCTGGTAAGTGATCGTGGTATGGGTTGGTTCCCTGGCTATGCGATCGACCTAGGTACTGGCGAACGCCTTAACATGGCTTTCGGTGAGGACAGCTGGTTAGTAGGCGAAAACGGTCGCGATATGCTTTGGAATCCAACGTCAAATCTTTATAGCAATCTTGGTACTCAGGCATTGTTCGGTGGTCAGCACTGGATCTATGTGTTCAAGAATATGCGCAATGAATTGGAAAACGATGGCGACTATATGCCACGTTATGATGAAGGTGCTCATATGCATTCACGATTGATTGATGATGGATTGACTGGTCAGAACTGGCGTAAACTTTTCAGAGCATGTACATGGATTGGTTCTTCATTGGTTGATCCGTTGTATCCTTTGAAATCGGCTAGTGAAGGTATTGTACCGAACGAGGCGCGTATCCGCTTGCGGGTTGCGAAGGCTTATGCACAATACTCACCGACCGATGCTAATGTAGAAGCTGGTGGCGGCGAGAATAACTATTTGCCACTTTATAGCTTCAGTACGAAGAATATCGCAGCTACAACTAATGATGTTCCAACGTTGGAGTCTGTGTTAGATATTATCAATGTTGTTCCGAATCCATATTATGCATTCAGTTCTTATGAAACTGGCAAATTGGACAATCGCATTAAGATTACCAATTTACCTGAGGAATGTGTAGTTACAATTTATGATCTAAATGGAACGATGATTCGCCAATTCGTAAAGGCGGATCCAATGACCTCTTTGGATTGGGATTTGAAAAATGCTAAAAATATTCCTATTGCTTCTGGAACCTATATTATTCATGTGAATGTTCCTAACGTAGGCGAGAAGGTGCTCAAATGGTTTGGTGTGATGCGACCAATTGACCTTGATAATTTCTAATAGAACGCGAAAACAACGATTAAAAGAAAATTAAGCTTATGAAAAAGCTCTTAATCATAGCCTTAGCTGTCATTAGCACAGCAACAACGCAAGCTGGTAATCCTGATCGTGCTGGCTCAGCTGGTGCTGGTCATTTGTTGATCAATCCTTGGGCAAGAAGCGCAGGATTAGGCAACAGCAACATGGCATCCATTCAAGGTGCAGAGGCCATGTTTATGAACGTATCAGGTCTTGCATTTGTAAAGAAAACTGAATTGGTTTTTTCTAACAATCAATATTTGGTAGGAACAGGTATCCGCATCAATGCTTTGGGTTTTGCCCAAAAGGTAGGTGAAACTGGTGCCTTCGGGATTTCCGTAACCAATATGAATTTCGGGGACATTCAAATTACTGAGAATGATTTGCCTGAAGGAGGAATTGGTAGTTTCTCGCCGAACTACACCAATATTGCTTTGAGTTATGCTAAAGGTTTCTCCAATAGTATTTATGGTGGTTTGACCATGCGCTTAATCACTGAGTCTATTTACAACGTACGTTCGCAAGGTGTGTCTTTTGACGCAGGTATTCGTTATGTGACGGGTGAAAAAGATAAAGTTAGATTCGGTATCACCTTAAGGAATGTTGGCCCTCCGATGCGTTACCGTGGTGACGGTATGAGTGTCACTGCGACTATTCCAACGGGAGGAGCAACTTCTCAAAGTTTGACATTGGAAAGCCGTTCTGAAAAGTATGAATTGCCGTCATTGGTAAATGTTGGTTGTGCGTATGATTTTATCTTGAGCTCTAAGATGAAGGTGACTGCTAACGGTCAATTCACCTCAAATAGCTTCACGAATGACCAAATCGGTATCGGTGGTGAATTGAATTTCCGCGATCGTTTTATCGGTCGTCTAGGATATCAATGGGAAGCTGGTATCACGAATAAGGAAGATCGTTCCACAGTATTTACTGGACCAACTGCTGGATTGAGCGTTCAACTGGCTACAGGTGAGAATGGAACAATTATCGGTCTAGATTATTCATATCGTGTTACCAACCCTTTTAACGGTGTACACAGTATGGGATTACACATCACCCTATAAGGAACGTCAGCGGCAATCTTGCCAGTTGTAAGAATTTTGATTAATTTTGTCTTCATGACAATGAGAAGAAACCCGCAGTTGTGGGTTTCTCTTTTTTTGTGATGTAGAAGACTCTAATAATAGAAGAAATGGCACAAGTATCTTATTACACTGCAGAAGGACTACAGAAATTGAAGGACGAATTACACAACCTTCGCATGGTCGAGCGCCCGCGTATTTCAGCTCAAATTGCTGAAGCTCGAGACAAAGGAGATTTGTCGGAAAACGCGGAATATGATGCTGCAAAAGAAGCTCAAGGACTGTTGGAAGCGCGCATT
>JBDKJN010000310.1:0-3659 GCA_039796595.1 Bacteroidota bacterium | reverse complement strand
AATGCACTAACTTCTTGCGTTTCGAACTTCATAGTTGAAAGCTCGGGCAATTCATCAGTCGGGAACAATTCAGCTTGCGTGATAACATCCTCTGAGATATTGTTTTGCACTTCGAATTCGAATTCAATAGGCGCTTCAATCGTTTTCACGAACGGTTGTTCTGGCTGTTGCACTTCAGCTACTGGTTCTTCAGCAACCTGAGGAAGTGGCTTTTCTATCTTCTGTGTGATTTCCTTTGCACCTTGTGTTTCCAACCACATACGCTTAGGCTCAGCTGAAGGAGCTGGCAAAGCATGATCTACTGTTTTAGCAGCAAATCCTGTAGCAATAACCGTAGCGCAGATATCATCACCAAGTGATTCATCATGACCATAACCCCAAATAACTTCTGCCTCCTGACCAGCTTGTTCTTGGATATAGTCCGTGATTTCGCTGATCTCGTCCATTAACAACTCTTCATTGCCAAAAGTAACATTCAACAAAATGAAGTTTGCACCATTGATATCGTTGTCATTGAGCAATGGAGATTCCAATGCACTTTGAATTGCACGTTTTGCACGGCCTTCACCACTTGCGCGGCCTGAACCCATGATCGCAACACCGCTCTCTTTCATAACAGTATTAACGTCGTTCATGTCAACGTTAACAGTACCGATCAAGGTAATGACCTCGGCGATACCCTTAGCAGCAGTGCACAATACTTCGTCAGCATGAGCAAAGGCTTGTTTGAGTGACAAGTTGCCATACAATTCACGCAACTTATCATTGCGGATCACCAACAAGGTGTCCACAGCCTCGCGCATTTCCTTCAAACCTAAGTCAGCTTGAGTAGAACGTTTGCGACCTTCGAACATAAAAGGAATGGTTACAATACCTACTGTAAGGATACCCATTTCTTTGGCGGCTTTCGCAATGACAGGTGCGGCACCTGTACCAGTTCCACCACCCATACCGGCAGTGATAAATACCATATTGGTTTTGTCAGAAAGCAAAGCCTGAACTTCGCTCAAACTTTCAATCGCAGCATTGCGACCAACTTCAGGTATAGAACCAGCACCACGACCTTCGGTCAAAGTGTTTCCAAGCTGAATTTTCGTCGGTACTGGACTTTTATCCAACGATTGTGCATCTGTATTGCAGACAATAAAGTCTACACCCTTGATGCCCATTTCGTACATGTAATTGACTGCGTTGCTTCCGCCACCACCTACACCGATCACTTTAATGATCGAGGAATGATTGGTCGGTAATTCGAATTTGAGTGAGTTCTCCATTTTGGTTGATATGGTTTTAATAGAACAAAATCAATGATTTAGGCTTCAGTGAAAATGTTCGGTAATTCAAGGCCTAAGAAACTACAATATCATCCCTTGAAACAACGCGAGTTATCAAAAAAGTGAACGTACCTATGTTTATAAACCATGCTTAAAAAGGGCGCCATTTATCACCGCTATTGAAGGATCCCGCCGTCAACGAGCAGCGTTTTCGACAATTTCTACCAATTTGTTCTCCTATGTTGTATTTTTGACCCGTTAGTTTATTTCCAGTTATAGTCTTTCGATGTCTGAAATCATCAACTCCAGCCTCATTTTTGAGCCATATAATAGTCGCAGAACAGATCTGATTATCCGCGAGTACGGCCGAAACGTTCAACGTATGGTCAACCACGCATTGACGATTGAAGATCGTGAAGAACGCAACAAATGTGTACGCGCAATCCTCAGTGTAATGGGGCAGTTATTTCCACACCTCCGGGATATCGAAGACTTCAACCATAAACTTTGGGATCACTTGCACATCATGTCCAAATTTAGATTGGACGTGGACAGCCCTTATCCTGTGCCTGATCCGGAACATTTAGAAAGCAAGCCTGAGCGTCTGCGCTATCCTCAAAACAAAATCACTTTCGGCCATTACGGACACTACGTGGAAAAGCTCGTTGAAAAATGTGCAGCCCTGGAAGAAGGTGAAGAAAAAAAGGCTTTCAGTATTGCAATAGCTCAATTGATGAAGTACCAGGCAAGCAATTGGAACCGCAACATTGTTTACGATGAAGTAATCATCAAAGACCTACAGCAACTGTCCAAGGGCAAAATCACGATAGAAGATGCTTCTGTGCTGAGTGGAGTCAAGATCAATCCGATCAATAAGTTCAAAGATTTTGAGTCGGATACCATGATGAGTAAAAAGAAAAAATTCGGCAACAACAAAAACAAGAATAAAAAATTCAAGAAAAAACAACGTTAATCGTTGTTTTTTTTTGCCAAAAAAAACTGATCCAAATCATACTTTTTCCCACTCAGCGGTGATATCAATCAATTCAGTTCTTTATGACAAAACCATGACATTTGCAGGCAACACAAAAGCCGATTTTTGTGTTAACTAAGGAACGTATGACGAACAATTCCCTGCGAACGATCGCAATTACACATAAAACATTTCCGCTTGAACTGATTGGATCAATGCACATCGCGCCAGAAGCGCGTAATAGCCGCATTGAACAATTAAAAGAAAGTCTTCAGATTCAAGAATTGGTTTATATAAGTACATGCAACCGCGTAGAGTTTGTTTTCACTTTGGACCATTACGTATGTCCTGGTTTTACAAGTCGACTCATCGGGTCTTTGTTTCCGGATCTCGAGCCTCAAACAGTTCAACAAATTGCCACTCAATGCGACCGCTACAATGAAAACGAAGCGCTCGAACATTTGCTCAAAGTGTCTAGCAGCCTTGAAAGCATGGTGATTGGTGAACGTGAAATCATCACACAAATGAGGTTGAGTTATGAGGAAGCAGAAAAAAACAATTGGAGCGGAGATTATCTCCGATTGATTTGGAAACAAATATTAAAGACTTCTAAAGAAGTATATACCCACACTGATCTGGCCAAAAAACCTGTAAGTGTGGCTTCTCTCGCCTGGCAACGTTTTCAAGATGCTGGTTTGCCGCATGATGCCCGTATCATGTTGATCGGCGCTGGACAGATCATTCGCAACATGCATAAGTTTCTGTTTGAGAATAACTATCGCAATGTGATTGTTGTGAACAGAAGTGCTGAACGTGGCGAAGAATTAGCGCAACAATTTGGCAGTGATTTTCTGCTTCTTGACGAACTACCCTACTACACAGGTGGCTTGGATGCATTGATCAGTTGCACTGCTTCTGAACAGGCCATCATATCGCAGGACATTTTCAGAACAATTACCGACGGCGAGCACAAAAGAATGACCGTTATCGACTTGGCATTGCCATCTGATATTGCAACAGAAGTTGCCGAACTGAGTTATGTCCAATACACCGACATGACTACCATTCAAGAGATTGCCAAAAACAACATTGCCTTCCGCGAACAAGCCATTGCAGCCTGCGAAACCATAATCGCCAGGGGCATGAAAGAATTCGAAAAAATGCAGCAAGAGCGTCAGGTCGAATTGGCGATGCAGGAAATACCCCAGGTAATTAAGAACATTCGCGAAACTGCAATCGGCAGCGTATTTGCCAAAGACCTTGAACAGCTTGACGAACAATCAAGGGCTGTTCTAGAAAAAGTGATGGCTTATATGGAAAAGAAGTACATCTCTGTTCCAATGAAAATGGCCAAAGAAGTAATTTTACAAGAAGTCGGCAAAAACTAGTCGATCCCCATTCATCAGCACTTT
>JBDKJN010000309.1:0-4486 GCA_039796595.1 Bacteroidota bacterium | reverse complement strand
TGTATTGAGGCGATGTGCTTATACCTGAGTTGTTCACAACGGTGAAACTTCCATTGCCATTGTTGTGGAACATCTGAGATGGCACCAATCCATCATTAATTATGATGACATCCTGATCTCCATCGTTATCATAGTCAGCCCAAAGACTACCTACTGAAGTAGTAGAGGTAGCAAAAATTGAAGATTCAGTTTCTTCAAATCCAGTACCCATAAGGTTTTGGAACATGTAGTTTGCACCAGCTGATGATTTATCACTCACGAATAAATCGTCCCATCCATCATTGTTGTAGTCCACCCAAGTGCTACTCCAAGAGTCTGAAGCTACTTGTGTGTTTTGCATCGAAGAGTAGGACATGAATTGAGATTGGTAAGGAATCGGAGTTGCGTTGATAGGAATCGCGGGCATCACCTCGACATTCAGTGAAGCAGGTAAAGACCGAGAACCATCATCATCCATCACAACATATTCGTGTTCGGCTGTGCCCAAAAAGCCTGTTGCCGGAGTATAGAGCACTTTTTCATCAACCACAATATAATCCCATTGACCTGCCAGATTGGTGAAAGTATGCTGCACACCAGGCGACTCAAGATTTAAGTCTACTGATGCGGGATCAAGCGTAGTTTCCATGTCGAAGTCGTTGTCGAGGATGTTGTTGATGTAGCAAGCCAGGTTAACATGTGTTTGTGCGCTATCAGCACCAGCGATCGGATTGTCGTCATCAGGTGTAACAGTTACAACAATATGACCTGGTGCAGATTCTAATCCGCCAACATCTTTGATGCTATACCACACGCCTGCATTGCCATTGAAATTGGGTGCAGGGATGTAGGTCACAGTTCCGGTAATGGTGTCTACCGACCAAGCACCATAGACATTCGTCGTCGAAGTTTGTTGGCCTGGTGTTACTGTTTCGAGATCTATTGAAGCGATTAGAATTTGGTCATTGCCATTGGGATCAGTATCATTGGCTGCTACATTTGGAATGTTGATGAACGGACTGTCTTCCAAACCTGTAACGGCATCGCTCATAGCAGTTGGTGCAGCGTTGGTGCCAATCATGTGCGCAGTTAAAGCGGCGAGATTGGATGTCAGACCAAGGCTATCGCTTACAGTGTACATGATGCTGGTTGAACCAGAATAGCCTCCGATTGCTGTAAACGTCACATCACCAGTGAGTAAATCTACTTGCCAGCTACCATGAATGGTTGTAGTTGTGGTTTGTTGTCCACCAAGTGAAGGGTCCAAATCAATCGTGTTGATTTGAATATTATTCTCTAAATCACTGTCATTGGCTGTGATTTGCGGTAATACAGCGACAGATCCACTATTGACCACAATTGAATTTGGCTCAGCAACAGGGGCATCATTTGTAGGTGCTACTTCAACAAACACCATGGCAACGTTGGAGAGCATATTCGTAAAACTAACAATGGTATATCCTATCATAGCCGTTCCTTGAAAGTTCGGGTTTGGGAAGAAGCTAATCGTTCCATAACCAAGGTCTACCATCCATACACCAGAAGCATCTTCATAATATGTGTCCTGTGTAAGCGTGAGAGGATCAATGTCGATGCTACCAACAATGAAGCCCTGACCCTCTGGATCGAAGTCGTTGTTTTGAACCATTGAAATGTTGATATATGAATCGTCTTCAAACCCCGAGGCAAAATCATCCATTGCAACAGGAGCATCTATCACCGAGTCAAGGGTGATGTAGATGTATGCAATGTTGGAAGTGTTGCCTTCATCGTCGTTGACGGTGTATGCCAAACTTGTAGTACCATTCCAATCCGGAGTTGGTACATATGTAATCTCCCCATTTGCCGCACTCAACGAATACGTACCATGTATATTCATCATGGTAGTCTGTTGTCCTACCTGATTGGGGTCAAGATCGATGGTAGTAACATCAATCATACCATCGGTATCGACGTCATTGGCGGTGATCCCAACAATAGTCATCGGCGTATCTTCAATGCCCGCAATGGCATCATTGAGCGCGATTGGAGCAGCTGTTTCCAGGTCATGACTTAAGAATTTCGATTCCGCCCGAGACATGAATGAACATAGGCCGAGGGTGGCGAATACAAGTGCTACAATAATTGGATTTGGAGAAGGTGATAACCGTCGATTTGTTGATTTTCTCCAACAGATGAACGCCGTCAACGAGGCGCCCACCCTTGAATAGGGGACGTTTAATAGCATAGGGTTGTAATTTCAGTTTAAGGTGCTGTTAAGCACTTTTTAAGTTTTTCAAATGGTGTTTACGGCAGACTTGTCGTTTTGTTACAAGCGGGAGAATTTTAGAACAATGTCCCCAGCTGCCAATAAGCATCGATACACATCCAGCAATAAATAGCAAACATGCCACAACTCACGTAGAGTTTTCGATTGGCATAAAGTAAGAAGCTAAAAATGTTTGCGGCCAACAAATAAAGCCAGCAGGCATGAACTGGCCACATCATTAGGATGGTTCCGATAATGGCCAAACCTGTTACTAAACTATCTAGCGAAGGCAAGGCGGCATCTGTTCGAGCGCGAAGCCATTTGCTGCATATTCCCACCACTATGAAGAGGCATCCAATCAGAAGGAGATGCATAGGTGCCGCTATCGTTTGTGGAGTCCATTCATTCGAAATTCTGAAATAGCCGACAATGGTTGTGACGATGTAGAAGCATTGAAGAAATGTATCGGCGTAAATTTTTCGTTTATAGGTGATATAGATATAGAGCAGAGGGCTTATGACTCCAACCGCGAAACACCAAGAATTGTTCTGGGCATACAGCCATGTAAAGAGCAGGTTCAGAAGAACCGCCGCAATTTCTATAAGGCGAAAAGAATGTGACATAATAAAAAACCACCTTACGAGAAGATGGTTTTAAATATAGTATTGATTGTGGCAAATTACTCGGCCAGAATAATCACTTTGTTTTTGTTGACCTCAACAGTACCACCTTTTACATCGAAGCGCAACTCTTTTCCATTGGCATCTTTGATTTTCACAGCGCCTTTACCCAAAGAGGAGATCAAAGGGGCGTGGTTATTTAGGATACCCATTGAGCCATCTGCGCCAGGAAGCGACACCAGAGTAGCTTCGCCTGCGAACAATGTGGTTTCGGGAGTGATGATTTCAACTTTCATGTGAACGATTGCTAAGTGTTAATTAAGCTTTTGCAGCTGCTTCAGCAAGCATTTTCTTACCAGCTTCGATTGCATCTTCGATGCTACCTTTAAGGTTGAACGCTGCTTCTGGGTAATCGTCACAATGACCATCAAGAATCATGTTGAAACCTTTGATTGTTTCTTCGATTGGAACAAGTACACCAGGTACACCAGTAAACTGCTCAGCAACGTGGAACGGCTGCGACAAGAAACGTTGTACTTTACGTGCACGAGCAACTGCTTGTTTGTCTTCCTCACTCAATTCATCCATACCAAGGATGGCGATGATATCTTGAAGTTCTTTGTAGCGTTGAAGAATCAATTTCACACGTTGTGCACAGCGGTAGTGCTCTTCACCCACAATTTGAGGAGTCAAGATACGTGAAGTAGAATCCAATGGATCCACAGATGGGTAGATACCCAACTCAGCGATCTTACGGCTCAATACGGTTGTAGCATCCAAGTGAGCGAAGGTTGTAGCCGGAGCAGGGTCAGTCAAGTCATCCGCAGGTACGTAAACCGCTTGTACAGATGTAATTGAACCACGTTTAGTTGAAGTAATACGCTCTTGCATTAAACCCATCTCAGTTGCCAATGTTGGTTGGTAACCTACCGCAGATGGCATACGACCAAGAAGTGCAGATACCTCAGAACCAGCTTGTGTAAAACGGAAGATATTGTCAACAAAGAATAATACATCTTTACCTTGATCAGAACCAGCACCATCACGGAAATATTCAGCAATCGATAAACCAGAAAGGGCAACACGTGCTCTTGCTCCTGGTGGTTCATTCATCTGACCGAAAACGAAAGTTGCTTTAGAATCTCTTAAACCAGACTTATCTACTTTAGTAAGATCCCATCCACCATTTTCCATAGAGTGCATAAAATCATCTCCATACTTAATAATACCAGACTCTAACATCTCACGAAGTAAGTCATTACCTTCACGTGTTCTTTCTCCTACTCCTGCGAATACCGAAAGACCACCGTGACCTTTTGCAATATTGTTGATCAACTCCTGGATCAATACTGTTTTACCTACACCAGCACCACCAAACAATCCAATTTTACCACCTTTTGCATAAGGCTCAATTAAGTCGATTACTTTAATACCTGTAAATAAAACTTCCGTAGAAGTTGATAAATCTTCAAATCTTGGAGCCTGACGGTGAATAGGCATACCATTAGCACCTTCTTTTGGCAAGTCACCTAAACCATCAATTGCATCCCCTACAACGTTGAATAAACGTCCATAGATATCACCACCAATTGGCATTTGGATTGGAGCTCCTGTAGCCACAACATCCACTCCACGACTT
>JBDKJN010000308.1:0-4159 GCA_039796595.1 Bacteroidota bacterium | reverse complement strand
CCAGTTCAATAGCTGTATTCGGTCCTTCGACACCTCGCGAACAAACACCACAAGACACCATCATGGATCCCAATTCAGTCTATGGTATTTCCAAATTAGCAGGAGAACGTTGGTGTGAATACTATGCACAAAAACACCAAATAGATGTTAGAAGCATTCGATACCCGGGTCTGATTGGCTACCGATCAGCGCCTGGTGGTGGAACAACGGATTACGCAGTAGACATCTTCTACAAAGCCATTGAATCGGGTGCATACACTTGTTTTTTAGGACCTGACACCATGCTTCCAATGATGATGATGGAAGATGCGATTAGCGCTACCATTGCGATTACAGAAGCACCTCCAGAGAAAATCAAAATCCGAAGCAGTTATAACCTGGCCGGTTGTAGTTTCACTCCTGCTGAACTTGCAGAACGCATTCGTGAACATATTCCGAACTTCAAAATTGATTATGTGCCAGACTTTCGTCAGGCCCTTGCGGATTCGTGGCCAAATAGCATAAATGACAATCGCGCCCGTGAAGATTGGGGATGGAACAATCAATATGACACAGGCCGTTTAGTTGCTAAAATGATCGAGGAAATACGCAAAAAATTACTCACCGGAGTGGCATAACCTTCAATTTATCTGCAAGGTTTTCGAAAAAAACCGCCCTGAATCGCAACAGTATTCTCTTTGCTCTCGTAAAGAAGTCCAAATTG
This sequence comes from Bacteroidota bacterium, assembly GCA_039796595.1. Lineage (GTDB taxonomy): Bacteria > Bacteroidota > Bacteroidia > Flavobacteriales_D > Sanyastnellaceae > CANHSF01. Next base: position 3,456 of record JBDKJN010000308.1, on the reverse strand, counting down.
GGTTTCCATCCCGCCCAATTTTGAACCTAACCTAAGCAAAGACAATATGAATACGACACTTTTCCCATTGAGACACTTCTTACTGAGCATTGTAATGTTATGCCAAATAGCAGTACAGGCTTCTGAGGGTGACATCAATCGGACGGATGCCAAGGGCCAACGTCAAGGTTATTGGATTGTAAAAGGGAGCATGGTGAATGACCGCCTTTTCAAACCAGAGGACAAAATCGAAGAAGGAGTTTACCAGGATAACCGCAAACAAGGTTTGTGGAAGCGTTATTGGCCAAGTGGCAAATTGCGCAATGAAATTAACTATGCCGACGGTAAACCGCAGGGTGAATATAAACTCTACTATGAAAACGGCAAATTAGAAGAACACGGTCGTTGGTCGAACAACAAAAATGTTGGTGACTTCCGACGCTATCACACCAATGGTAATCCACAACAGCAATTTTACTTTGATGAAAAAGGCAAAAGAAATGGTATGCAGAAATACTACCATGACAACGGTGTTTTGGCCTTAGAAGTGACCATTGTGAACGGTGCGGAAAGTGGAACTTGCAAACGATATGATCAGAATGGCAAACTCGTAGAAGAAAAAGTCTTCGAAAATGGAGTTGTGAAACAAGGTAGCATTCGTCGTGGTCAAGGAATGGCACCACCAGCAGCCACTTCAACCAAGGACCCATACGACAAGAGCATTGGTAAAGAAAGTAAAGCTTCCGAAGACAAGACGAATAAGGCACAGCCGTTCAAGCCCAATGGATTTAATGTGTTGTACGATAAAAACGGTAATGTAACGCAATCAGGTGAATTCCAGCAAGGTCGTTTGTATGATGGCAAATGGTACCGCTACAACTCAGACGGTCTGTTGATTCGCATAGAAATTTACAAAGGAGGCCGCTACATCGGTACCGGAGTAATCAGTGAACAAGATTAGAAGTTACTCGAATAAGAAGAAACAACTCAATTCATATTTAAAAGGCCATCGCAATTGCGGTGGTTTTTTTTATGCTAGAAATGGCTGTGAAAAAACCTTCAAATATTCGTGCAGGACTCACCCAATCAAATCCAATTGTAGTGAGCACCAGCGGTTAATAAGCTAAGAATCAAAATGGCATAGAATACAAACGGTGCCAACAGCGAGTATCTATAGTTGGCAAACCAATAGCCCAACAAAATAGCACAGACCACCAGCAAAGAAGGCAATATCCAAACATGATACGCCAGAAAGCCAATGAAAATTGCAGCTCCTTGAGCAATAGCCATGATCAAAAAAGTAGATTTCACCATTTTGGTGCGATTCCCAGCGCGATCTGCCGGAGTCAGGTATCTTGGAATTCCGATTAAAAGGGCCAATGCAACAACAATTGCCAAATTGATCAAAGGCCAAGCCCACGCTGTTTTCCAGCCCGTAGCATTAAAACTCGCAGAAATACGAAACAAAACAAATTCATCGGTACGTCCATTCCAGTAGAGATACACGAACCAATAAAGAAATGGAATTGCAGCCGACACAAAAAGCAATAAATGTTCACGCAAACTGAAGGCACGGCTGAACAACAGAGCTACCCATGCCCCAATAACTAAGGTGAGAAAAGGAGGAAAAAACAAGCCAGCCAAACCAAACCAAAATCCGGTTTCAAAACATAAATGCAAAACCCTAGTTTGTTTAAAGATGCGTAGTTGACGATCTAAACCTATCAAAATCAAAACATTAGCAAGCAAGAGAGAAAGAGAGCCTTGATGTAAACTCCAAACGCCACCTAGAACAGCATAAATCAGTGCGATCACATAGGTAGGGGTATTAAAGAATTCGCTTCGATTGAACACATTATTCGCCAGCCATGCGCCCAAGAGTACCGACAAACAAACTACCACAGCTCGCAACCAACCATAAGCCAACCAAGGACCAAACGAGGTTTCCAAAGGCAACGGCAGCTCCATCCATGCCACAGGATGAGAGAATGCCGCGGGTAAAACCATTGCGCACACGAGGACTGGCAAAGCGACCAAAACAAATGGCTGATTGGATGCAAATGAGCGAAGTATCATATAAAAAATAAAGCGTGTACAAAAATGAGGGGAAGCATGCGAGAATTCACAACCTTTGATTACTTTAGCGCCATAATTTTTCAACCATGAATTTACAGAGTATTCTTAGACCTGTTGCAAGCGCATTCGAGTGGACCTTTGAGAACGTAATTGGTCCAATTTCACATTCATTCAATTGGGTATGCATTGTGTTTTGTTTCATCGCCATTGGTTATTGGCTAAACCGCCAAAAGAAGTACAATCAAAAAGCGGCCAAAGAAGGCGGAATTATCTAAAGAATCTTCAAACATATTCAACCTCACCAATTGGTGAGGTTTTTTTTATCCCAAATGCAATACACTCTGCGAAAGCGTGATGACGGTTCACTAGCCCTATTTCTTTCTCACAAGTTGACTGAAGAATTGATGGCCGACAATAACACGCGGGTAGTGCTCACATTTGGTGATCATAAGATCCATTGTGCCATTAACCGCGATCGCGAAGAAGGTCATTATTTGCGCTTGTCGAAAAGCCATCATAAAAAATGGAAGATTCAGGAAGGATCGAGCATTGAAGCAGAAGTTATCCGAGACAACAGCACGTATCAATTTCAAATGCCCACCAGTTTGGAAGAAGTGCTTCAATCCGACTTGGATGCACAGCTGTTGTGGCATAAACTACGACCTGGTCAACAGCGCAGCATTATTCATCAAATTGCCTCAGTTAAGTCTATAGACCTACAAATTACAAAATCCTTGCTGCTCGCCGACCGGCTTAAAAATGGATTTTCAAATCCACTTTCCATACTCAAAGCCAATCCTATCAAATAAGAGAACCAACTTATTTGATCATTTGAAAACTATGCTTTTTGCATGTATTTCACCATGTCCTTGCCCAAATCCTTGCGATAGTTTTTTCCGGCAAAATGAATGCCTTCGACACGCTCGTAACAAGCCTCTAAAGCATGATCGATGGTGTGACCATAACTGGTAACCGCCAACACGCGACCGCCATTACTGACAACACGTTCCTTAGAAATTTTAGTACCCGCATGGAACACCAATGCTGAACTATCGTTTTGTAAGCCCGTAATCTCCTTCCCTTTTTCGTACTTTTCAGGATAACCCTTGCTCACCATCACCACTGTTGCAGCTGCGCGAGGATCTACCTCAATATGCTGTTCGCTCAAAGTACCATGAGCAGTAGCATCCAACAAATTGAGGAAGTCGCTTTTAATGCGCGGAATCACCACCTCTGTTTCGGGATCGCCCATTCGGCAATTGTATTCAATAACGTAAGGTTCGTTACCCACCTTCATCAACCCGAAGAAGATGAAACCATTGTATGGAATATTTTCACTTTTCAAACCCTTTAGCGTAGGAATGATAATTTGAGCATCGATTTTATCGATGAACTCAGGGC
>JBDKJN010000307.1:0-13740 GCA_039796595.1 Bacteroidota bacterium | reverse complement strand
ATGCTCGAGGAGAATGTAAAGTTTCATGAAAGTTTTTTTGTTCTTCAAAGATTGTAATCTTCACTAAGACGCAAAATACACCCAAATTCCATAAAATGCCACTCACTCCTTCACCACCTTTTTGCTCAGTACCCGTCCGTCCTCCAACACCACTTGCATGTGATAGATTCCAATAGGCATGGCACTAAGGTTCCATTCTTGATTGGGGTAATACACCATTTCGCTATGCACCAAACGGCCAGTAGCATCAAGCCAGTCGACACGTTTAGCGTTTACAGGCAATTGTGCTTTGAGTTGATTGCGAAACGGATTGGGCCAGGCGTTGAAACTTGAAATTGCAGTGCCATTGCCGACACTTACCACGGGCGGACATTCGCTGGGTTCTTCGTAGCCGCAGGCATCGAGTTTGAGGAGCCAGGTGTCGATCAATTGCATATTTTCTTCTGTGAGGTAATCGGAAATTCCATAACAAAGTATTCCATTATCTGCGGTTTCCATGCTTCCATTAATTGTCTCTTGCAAATAAATAAACTCTGGTCCGTCGTTAGGGGAATGGTACTCTCGAATCCAATTCGTTTGTCCATCCTCATTTATCGACCAAATTGTATTATGGCTAAGGAGATCGGGAAGAGAAATGTAGCGGTATAAAAAGATGTTTTGACCATCACTTTTATGCATGGAATTCTCAATTTGGACGAGACCTTGAGTGAGAATGTCATCCACCGGTGATGCAATGGGTTGGTTGAAGATAATTTCCATTGTATTGGGATTTACAATAGCACAATACATTCGGCTCTGAGTATTTTGGTTGGGCCAGTAATAAAAGTAATCACACCAACTATAGAGAAGTAGTAAATTTCCGTCTTCCATCGTGGTCAAATGCATATCCCCATTTAGTCCCTCATTATTGGAAAAATCTGGGTTTCCGAAATGTAAAGAGTCAATGATCCCCCCCTCATGATTGAGTTTCATAAGGGCGTGTTTACCTCCACCTGTGGCTCTTGTGTTGGCAATTGCAAAATAATTTTCACCAATAGGATAAATGGCTTTGACCACGTCATATCCATCAAATTCAGGTTCGCTTTGCACAAAGTCGAAGTGCTCTAGCAGTTCTCCCTCTTGACTGAAATACGTAAGCGAATGCCCTCTTGTTTGATTGAATCCAGAGTTTAATCCTGGTTTAAGCACATTGCAAAAGACAACGATGTTCTGGTCAGCATCTAAAAACAAACCAAAAGACTTGTATTCCGATGATGTATCACATGCATTATTGATATGAAGGGGTTCTTCAATATTCCAAATGACTGAATCCTCGAAAACTCTGCAAAGGCTAAAGGAGGGCAAATATTCATTGGTAATTGGGCAAAAAACACTCCGTCCGCCTTTAAGTAAAATTATACTGCTGTCAGGAAGCATAATTCCAGTTTGTCTTAGTGAGCTATAGTTATAAACAAATACATTCTGCTCAGGGGTGAACATAATAAAGTTATTTGGAACGCCGAATGGATCAATCTCCCAGAAGTTTAATGTTAGATTAAAATTACTATCTGTATTGAATCCATATATTTTGTATAAGTTTTGATGTTGGAATAAAAATGCAGGCTGTGGGTTTTCTATTGGGTCGGATTGATACACATTATTGAAGTGAATATATTGTCCTAGAGCAGGTGAACTTGCAATTGACCATAGAAAGGCAACTAGAATGAATTGTTTCATGGGATTAGTCGTTAGAAAACCCCGTATTGCTATTGCAATACGGGGTTAACAAAATTATTTTTTATAAAAGTGGGTAGCGTAAGTATCACTCGCATGGGAGATCATTAGATGATATAGTCCGGTTGGTATATCATTAATTGAAATAACTATCTCAGTTTGCAAGGGCTCTAACTCACCTTGCCATACCAGTTGTCCGGTGGCGTTCAAAATCTGAATAGGCTGTGGTTCGTTGCTTATGTTTACCTTGAGTGTTATAAATGAGTCTGCTGGATTAGGCCAACTTCTGGCATGGATACATGCGCGTGAGTTAAGTTTGGGTGTTTTTAGCATCTTACAATAGTTGAGTTTGAGTCTAAGACGCAAAATACACCCAAATTCCATAAAATGCCACTCACTCCTTCACCACCTTCTTACTCAATACAGCTCCATCTTCCAACACTACCTGCATGTGATATACTCCAATGGGCAGGGCGCTCAAATTCCATTCTTGATAGGGATAATAAACCTTTTCGGTGTGTACCAATCGGCCTGCAGCATCAAGCCAGTCGACACGTTTAGTATTGGCGGGCAATTGAGCTTTGAGTTGCGAGCGAAACGGATTGGGCCAGGCGTTGAAACTTGGAATGTCAATACCGTTGCCGACGCTTACCACAGGCGGACAATCGCTTGGTTCTTCATAGCCGCAGGCATCGAGTTTGAGGAGCCAAGGTTTTTGTACTGTCCAACCCTCATTAAGGGTGCCTCCTGTGCAAAGGTATCCCATGTCAGAAGATTCAATGATGCTCGCGATACCAAAGCGATTTAATTCAATAGGAGGCCAATAGGAATTGGACCAAATAATGTTACCATTTATATCTAATTTGAGTATAGTGAGATTGCATACGGCTGAGGAAAAATCTATCGTGTTTAAGGTAACAAGCACCTCGTTATTGGCCGTTCGCATACTTGAGGTAATTCCTCCTTCAAGAAAAGATTGTTCATTCGATGGAATGTCCAAAAGCTCATCGGAAACGATGGTCATGGATTCTGTATCGACGAAAGCTATTCTGGTGTCAAACTCAAAGGGGTTGCCGAATTGGGTGTGTAATTGGGTGAAGCCATATATGAACATATAAAGATGTTCACCTACGAACTGTCCAGTGTTTCCTCCAGCAGACTCCAAATTCGGATTTCCAAAATGGAGCGAATCAATCCGGTTTCCTGCATAATCAAATTTGGACAAAACATTGCCCTGCGTTCCAATATTATAGCCGTTTCCGATAAAGTAATCGGATGCTTTTTCCATTTTGAAATACAAGTCAATCAATGGTTGAGTGCCATAGTGTGGGTAATGCGCCAATACTTCACCATCGTAGTTGAAATACGTGAAGGCATGTCCACTTAACTCACCGAATTCACCGGAAGTTAGCATTGAACTCAGCAAAAAACACGTATCATTAATGTATGTCAAATTGGAGCCTGAATATTCTTCATTAATGGTGCAATCGATGAGTTCTGGATATTGTTGAAACCACATCAATTCTAATCCATCGAATTTTCCAATGCCTAAGGTTTTTAAATTTGTTCCACAGGAATTGGTTGTTCTACCTGAGAAAGTTCCAATGATCGTTGAGTCGCTGAGTTGAAGTACAACGTCACCAACATCACCATAACCAAGATTAAGAGTATTTGCATATCCGATATAATGATCGCTATACTCAAACAGTGTACCTTCTATACTAAATCGATGAATGGAGGTGATGTCCTGATTGTCTTGATTTACAACACTAGCAAATGTTAGGTATTGATTGTTAAACAGGAAACTAGAGACGGGAAGTATGTTTCTTAACTCCTCAATTAAATATTGATTGTTGAAATGTACATATTGTCCATTTGCCAAGTTGTGCAAAATGGATAAGAAAATGGCAATGAATATTTGCTTCATTAGAAAATGGGGTTGAAAAGGCCAACTATTGCAAAGGCAATAGTTGGCTTTAAAATTATTCTTTGATAAATTCTTTTGTTAGGTTCAAATTTTCTCGATCATAAGTAACGACAACTACTCGATAGACACCATTTGGCATTGTTTCAATTGGAATGGTAACTTGTTGCTGTCCGGGAGCCATTGTTTTTTCGAGAACAATTCGTCCTATAGGGTCAAGAATTACAATAGGCGTAATAACGTCAAGGTGCAATGGGACTTCAATTGTAATTATTTCTTGTGCAGGATTTGGCCAAATTAGAATTTCTAATTTTTCAGAAAAGTAGATTCCGTTTTTTTGCGCTTCTTCCACACGAAGTTCCTCTATTTCTGGTGCTTCTAAGGGTTCATAATCAGCGTAGGTTATTAATTGCAGATAGGCAAGATATCCATAGTTGTCTGCATTCGTATTCCAAATAGATTCAAGGACATTGATTTCCTCCGTTGTAAGTTGGCCACCCTCTTTTTGCACTCGATTACGTATCTCCATTATACTTTGCCAGGTGCCTAGACTTGATACATTAATTTCACTATTTTTGAATAGTGAAGCATTTTGTATGTGGTTTTTTGCAAGATCAATATGCCCTAGTGCCAATTCCAGATTGGCTTGCATAATCAATTGATTGTATTCAGTGGGATCAAGGAAGTTGATCAAATCCTGAGCTGAGATACCGGTCAATTGCATTTGAAAAAGAATTTTGTCGATCTCACATTGCAACTGATCTATTTCCATTTCTTTGAGCTCACGATGTGAAAACCACTCTTTTCCGGAATTGATTACATTACGCTGATAGGCATCTAACGGATCAATACGATCATCAAGGGCCTTCTGTAATTCATCGCTTTTAGCAACGTTTGGATTGGCCGCCAACAAACTGGCCAAAAGTGATTTAGGCAATTCGTATTCTTTTTGAATGGTGGCAATAATTACTTCATCGCTCAATGCAGGACTTTTTTCGAGCAATTCCAAATAAAGACTATATGCCTCATTGTATGTTGCCATTTCAACCTCAGCTAGCACCATATTGGTTTGACCTTCATCGATCAGCAGGGTCAATTGCAGTTTTTTCGCAGCCAGCGTCTCCCTTAATACATTCAGATTGTTTTGTAATATCGTAAGGTCAATGGTATAATTTCGCCAATCGTAAATTGGACAACTTGTGTTTTCAATAATGTTTGCATTTACAGCTGTTTGCGAGCCATGGGTTAATTCTGGGTCTAGGTCGTTGGCAACCTCGGCATTATGATAACAATAGGTGAGTGCAGGTGTTGAATTGGTCCCAGATGTTATGCCATTATCATTGGCTAAAGCATCGACGCTATTATTGAAATTATTGCCAGCGCTATAAGTGAGATCTGGATTTGCGGGGGTTTCAAAGGTCTGTCTCTGTTTGGTTGCGACACCTCGATTGTTAAAAGGAGTGGCCGCATTTCCCATTATTCGAGTGTCGTATCTGCAATCAACAAATGTGTTGCACTCATAGCGTAATCCACCGTCATTTTCTCCTATACCATTTCGGTTAATTCCAAATACACGCAGGGCTTCTGTGCATTGTTCGAATCTGTTAGAGACGATATAATTGTTGAGGGTACCTGTGCCATTAATCGAGATGCCATATGAAGTAACATTGGATTGAACGTCTTGAAATCTATTGTGTGCTATGAAGAACGAGATTGGATCCAACGATGTATTCTCGAAGTTTTTGACATAAATACCCGTCCATGGTTGAAATACACCATTGCCTGAATAAGTGCTTCCAATATTAGGACAAGGAGCAGCCGACACGGAGGAATAATTGGAATGGTTGAAGTTTGCTGTTTGAAAGTTTCGAATGTAATTATTTGTGATCATCGTTGGCAGTGAACCGTCAATTTCAATTCCATGATGAGTCTCAAATAGAGTGTTGTTGACTTCGAGGCCTATACTTAGTAAACTAGGTTCTGTGCACTGGTTTAAACGATTCAATGCTGTAATTCCAATTCTCCATCCAATGATTTGAGAGCTATAATTAGCGATTGACCAAGCGTTTCCTACATCTGTTCCAGTCCAAACAAAATACGCGCCTTTGCCGAGAATGGCTTGCGTTCGATACCAATCGTTATAGGTTGCATTTGAATTGATTATTCTACAATTGTGAAAGCTATTGCTAGAGGTCGTTAACATATTTATTCTGGCCGCTGAAGTGGATCCAACTATGAGTCGATCGCAGGGGTTTTGTTCACGCATTGAAGGTAAAAGATTCAATCTGAATTCGCAATGAGTGAACCGACTTGAATAGTTGATTAAATTCGATACTAGCGGGTAATAATTGGCTATGACTAAATCATATACATTGTCAATAAACCTTGTCTGATCACAAGTGATTCTACCGCCAAAATTGTTGCTATTTGCCAAGTATGTCGTGCCATACTGATTGTGATTTCTTATCCCACATTCCGCATGCCACACCTGACAATTCTGAAGTTCCAATTCAGATCGATTGATTTCGTTGTTGATTCCACCGCCATGGATTTCAAACCCACGCCAAGTATCACCGCATATCGCATCGAAGATGGAATTGTTGCCAAAAATTTTAGATGTCACTAACCCTTCAATACTATGCCCCGGTGTCACTAGCACGGTCAAATTGTTAATGGTGAGCACGGCGTTTGGATTCACAATTACATCCGCATCAACTATTATTGTCGTTTGACCACCGAAATAAGCTGGATTCCATGTTATGTTGCCTGAAATAACATTCGCGAAGTTGTCTATCCCTCCTGTGATCACATCGGCTCCTACCGTAGTAATGGTATAAGAACCCGTGCCAGTACATCCATTGGCATCGGTCACACTAACGGTGTATGTACCAGGGCATAAACCTGCTAGATCTTCTGTAGTCGCTGTAAATCCCCCTGGTCCAGCCCAACTATAGGTATAGGGTGCTGTCCCGCTTGCTGTCAAATCAATGGATCCGTTGCAATTGGGCGATGGGCAAGTGGTGTTGGTCAAGGAGTCACTCAAGGTTAAATTGGTTTGGCCAATGATCTTGGTAAAGAAACGATCGCAACCATTTGGTGCCAAATCATCTACATTCAATTGATAGATTCCCGGTGCTAAATTGGAAATACAACTTACATTCGTTGCAATCAATGTCGTGGAGGGTAAGGGACCTATCCATGCCAAAGCGTAGTTACCCGAACCTCCGCTCACATTTACACATACTGATCCATTGTTGCCACCACATGTGGCTGGCGTATTGTTCGTTGTTGGAGCAACAATTTCGGAGTATTGTGTCGAAACAGTATATATGCCATAACCGATACAACCATCACTCGATGTTGTTTGAATCGTGTAGGTGTTAGGGCTTAGATTTTCGAAACAATTTGTGACTGTGTTATACATGTAAGAACCTGTAGGTGATATGATTTGACATTGATACGGCGGAAGTCCTTGACCCGGCACCAATGAGTATAAGGTATCGCAACACAAGCTGCCATCGCTCGCATAGGGGCACGTGGCGTTGGATACCGACCAAGCACCTTCCAAGGTGCATTGTCCATGAAAACTCATGCTTGCAAAGGTCCAAAAGCAAACAAAAAAGCATTTAATGAATAAGGAGCGGATTGTAGCATTCTGAATTGGTATGAAGTGCATTGAACGCCCTAAATGCGTAGGGGGGGGGGTAATTTGAGATCATAGAATTATTGTATTAGATAGGATAAAAAGTTTCAATTGTTCGAACGAATGTAATTAAATTTTTTGAATTTCCAAATAAAATATTCGCTGTCATTAGGATGCAACTAATGCGAAAATTCCATAATGGGATTTGCATTTTTTTTCGATCGGCAGAAGTGATGCCTTGGAAATTCGTATAGGCAGGAGCTTGTCAGATACATAATAAAAAAGAGGCTGTCTCAAAAGGGCAGCCTCTTTTGTTGAATAAAATTTTGATAACTGTTCCTTTTCCGTCATCAACCTGTTGTCCTTGTAGCCGTCTAATTGATGTATGGGAAAAAACAATATTCACTTCAAGGCCTATGAGCAAGGTCAGACCATGGCCTTTCCTCCGACTTTGGAGGAGTTGATCGATAAAGCACATCCTGTTCGGGTGGTATCTAAAATCATTGATGAACTGGATTTGGAGCCACTTATGAGGAAGTATAAAGGAGGAGGGACTTCGAGTTTTCATCCGAGAATGATGTTGAAGATTATTGTATACAGCTATTTGAACAACGTTTATTCTAGTCGTAAAATGGAATCTGCTGTTAAGGAGAATATCCATTTTATGTGGCTTAGCGGGATGAGCAGGCCAGATCATAATACACTCAATCGCTTTCGCAGTGATAGATTAAAGGGAGTTGTCAAACATATTTTTGGTAAGGTCGTAGAATTGCTTGTCGCCAGTGAGCATGTTAGTTTACAGCAGGTTTACACAGACGGCACCAAGATCGAAGCCTCTGCCAATCGGTACACTTTTGTGTGGGGAAAGAGCATAAGTACGAACAAGGAAAAGATGGAGTCCCAATTAAAAGAGTTATGGGACTACGCTGAGGGTATTGCTAGGGAAGAACTAAGGGATAAAACACCAACAACTTTTGCACCCATAAGCCCAGAACACATCAAAGAAACGGTTGGAAAAATCGATGAGGCACTTCGCGATAAAGTAGTAGATAAGAAGATCAAACAAAAGGTCAATTACGCCAAAAAAAACTGGCCAGATAATGTTGCAAAATACCAGCAGCAAGAGCAAATACTTGGAGACCGCGGAAGTTATAGTAAAACAGATACTGACGCCACCTTCATGCGCATGAAGGAAGATCATATGAAAAACGGCCAATTGAAACCTGGCTACAATTTACAGATATCTACCTCCAATCAGTATATCGTTAACTACTCCATCCATCAAACAACCAATGATGTTAATACACTTAAATCTCATCTAGAATCTCACCAAGAACTTTATGGTGCGCTTCCCGAAATACTCACTGCTGATGCTGGTTATGGCTCGGAGGAAAACTTTGAGCTTATGGAAAAACTTGACATTGAAGGATATGTGAAGTATACCAGTTTTGATAAAGAGCAACAAGGAAAGGATCAACCATTTAAGAGTGAGAACTTCCACTACAATCAAGAACTCGACTGTTTTTATTGTCCAATGGGGCAACCCATGATACGCGTAAGGGATAGTAAAAAGGTAACAACAACGGGCTTTGAGCAAGAGGTTATTTACTATCAAGCACAGCGTTGTTCTGGTTGCCCGCTAATCGCAGCGTGCCACTCGGCAAAGGGAAATCGCACGATTGAAGTTAACCATAGGCTTAGAAACTATAAGATCAAAATGCGTCAAAAACTTACTTCGGAAGAAGGGGTCCAGTTCCGAAAAAAAAGATGCGCAGATGTGGAGCCAGTTTTTGGAAACATCAAAAACAACCACGGATTTAAACGATTTAATCTGCGCGGAATAGAAAAGGTCGATATAGAAGCTGGACTGCTTGCAATAGCACAAAACCTTAGAAAACGAGCTGCATAGGCTCAATTTTCGCCAAAAACAACCCTGAAATGACGATAGAAACTTATCAAGATCCTTAACGCCACTCATCCAACCGAAAATTTACACAAACAGAAATGGGCAAGTTCAAACGAAATTATTTTTTTAAAAGAAAGAAGCCGTCCTTTTGAGACGGCCTCTTTTTCTATGGTTATTTTTCAAATTATTGAATAAACACCTTAGCACGATCCAAGGCTGTTTTTAAACCCTCGGGTTTGGTGCCGCCTGCTGTCGCAAAAAATGCTTGGCCGCCGCCACCACCGTTGATGTCTTTGGCGAGGTCGCGAATGATATTGGAGGCATTCAAATTTTTTGATGTCATCACATCGTCGCTCATCACACAAGTCAAAGTGGCTTTGCCGCCTGACTCACCAGCAAACACGGCAAACATATTGGTCATCTCGGCGCGCATTTGGAAGGCAATGTCCTTTAATTCTGCTGCGTCCAAATCCACATGTGTCGCGAGGTAGTGAATTCCATTCACTTCACTGAATTGCGGAATCAATTGTTTTTTGATGTTTTGCGCTTTCTCTTTATTTAATGCATCGATCTGTTTTTGCAAATCGTTGTTTTTTTGCATCAAGTCTTGAACCGATTTCACTGGATCTTTTGCCTTCAACATTTGTCGGATCTCATCCAAGGTTTGCACTTCGTTTTTGAGATATTCAAAAGCATTGTTGGATGAAATGGCTTCAATGCGACGTACGCCAGCAGCAACAGCTGCCTCACTGCGCAGTTTGAAGAGTCCGATCTCAGCGGTGTTTTGCACATGCGTACCTCCGCACAATTCGATCGAAGTTCCAAACTGAATCACGCGCACGCGGTCACCATATTTTTCTCCAAATAGCATCATCGCTCCGGTTTTGCGCGCATCATCAATGGCCATCGAACGATTTTCTACCAACGGCAATGATTTGCGAATGCGATCATTGACTTTTTGTTCAACGGATTCCAATTCTTCATCCGTCATTTTTGAAAAATGAGAGAAGTCAAAACGCAAGGCTTCTGCATTCACCAATGATCCTTTTTGTTCCACATGAGTACCCAATACTTCGCGCAATGCTTCGTGCAAAAGATGTGTTGCGCTGTGATTGCTTGTCACATCGGTGCGGAAGGCCGAATCGATTTGTGCATGAAATGTTGCTTCTGGTTGTTCTGGCAACTGCTCAGTGAAATGCACCCAAAGGTTATTTTCTTTTTTGGTGTCGAAAATGCGAACGATATCATTAGCACTTTGCAGTATGCCTTTGTCGCCTACCTGACCACCACCTTCTGCGTAGAATGGTGTTTGGTCCAATACCAATTGATAAAACTCTTTGCCTTTGTTTTTTACTTTTCTGTATTTGAGAATTTTAGCTTCACACTGCGCATTGTCATAACCGATGAATTGTGTTTCGCCAGATGCAAGTTCCACCCAATCTTCTGTTTCGAGTTTGGTCGCGGCACGACTGCGTTCTTTTTGTTTTTGTAATTCAGCATCAAATCCGCTTTGGTCAATTCTTTTTCCACTTTCACCAGCAATCAGTGCTGTGAGGTCGGTTGGAAATCCAAACGTATCGTAGAGTTCAAAAACTACTTTTCCTTCAATTACATCACCACTCGTGTTCTTGACGATTTGATCCAAAAGTTGAATACCCTTGTCCAAGGTGCGAAGGAAACTTTCTTCTTCCTCCAAAATCACTTTTGCAACAAACGATTTGTTGGCTTGAATTTCTGGGAAGAACTCGCCCATCTCTGCTGCCAATACAGCAACCAATTGGTTCATGAAGGGCTCTTTTAAATCGAGAAAGCTATAGCCATAACGGATAGCGCGACGAAGAATGCGACGAATCACATAACCAGCACCACCGCTTGAAGGCAATTGTCCATCACAGATAGCGAAAGAAACCGCACGAATGTGATCGGATATAACACGCATAGCCACATCCGGTTTTTTATCTGTACGGCCATATGTTTTACCCGATATTTTTTCTACTGCACGCAACAGCGGAGTGAAAACATCGGTGTCGTAGTTTGATTTTTTTCCTTGCAACGCCATGCACAAACGTTCGAAGCCCATCCCTGTATCTACGTGCTTTTGAGCTAGCGGCACTAAACTTCCATCTGCTTTGCGTTCGAATTGCATGAACACGTTGTTCCATATTTCTACAACTTGTGGGTGATCGTTGTTGACCAGGGTTTTGCCATCTACTGCAGCACGTTCAGCGTCATCGCGCAAATCGACATGGATTTCGGAACATGGCCCGCATGGACCAGTATCGCCCATCTCCCAGAAATTGTCTTTTTTATTACCGCGTAAGATGCGGTCTTCAGCAATGCGCTCTTTCCAGATGGCATACGCTTCATGGTCAAATTCCAATTGTTCTTTGTCATCGCCTTCGAAAACAGTAACGTACAAACGATCTTTCGGAATTTGGTATACATCCGTGAGGAGTTCCCAAGCCCAAGCGATGGCGTCTTGTTTGAAGTAGTCCCCAAACGACCAGTTACCCAGCATTTCGAACATGGTGTGGTGGTAGGTGTCTACGCCAACTTCTTCCAAGTCGTTGTGCTTTCCGCTCACGCGAAGGCATTTCTGCGTATCCGCTACTCTTGGATATTGAATGGCCTCGTTGCCCAAAAACCAGTTCTTGAACGGCGCCATTCCGCTGTTGATGAACATAAGAGTGGGATCGCCTTTGACCACCATGGGTGCGCTGGGTACGATCTGATGACCTTTCGATTGGAAAAAATCCAGGAATTGCTTGCGGATTTGTTTGGATGTAAGTGTTGACATAGCGCCGCGAATTTAGCCCGAAAGAGGCATTCAGCCAAGTTTTATACCCACTCCAAGCCACGTTCTACTAACAGACCAAAACACATGGAAATATGCCCGCAATTGCTTATTTTCGCGCTCGGCATGCCAAGACTTAAGTATAAGTTCAATCCGACAACGCTCAATTTTGAGCGAATCAGTTACGAGTTTCGTGACTATTTGCTCAGTGCCCTGAAATATCTATTTGCGGGCCTCGTGATTGGCGCTATTGGTGTGGTGCTGTATGCTTCATTTTTCAAGGATCCTGCGACTGCTCAATTGGAGCGTGAGGTGAAATTTCTCAAAGGCCAGATTCGTGATTTTAACAACCAATTGGATACCTTGGAGCAATTTGCTGGCGATTTACAAGACAAAGACGACAACGTGTATCGTTCGATTTTTGGATCTGAACCTTATCCGGAACATATGCGAATTGGTGGTGTGGGTGGACGCGATCGGTATCGCGATATGCGAGGGTACACTAGCTCGGAGCAATTGATCGAAACGCGTCGTCGCATCGAAGCGTTGCAGAGAGGCATGGTAGCCCAATCCAAGAGTTTTGAAGAGGTATTTGAATTGGCAAAGGCGCAGGATCAAATGTTGCAAAGTATGCCAGCGATTCAACCTGTGAGCAATAGTGATCTCAAACGTATCGCTTCCGGTTTTGGTGTGCGTGTGCATCCGATCTATCGCATTGCCAAAATGCATACAGGATTGGATTTTACTGCTGATGTTGGAACGGAGATTTATGCGACTGGTAATGGAGTTATTTCACTCGTTGAAAACAAATTCTCTGGATATGGATATCACGTGGTCATTAACCATGGATACGGATATGAAACACTATATGCCCACATGAGTAAAATACTTGTGCGTCCTGGTGAACAAGTCACGCGGGGCCAGGTCATTGGCTACGTCGGCAACACCGGTACTTCAACAGGTCCTCACTTGCACTATGAGGTAGTGAAGAATGGTGAAAAAGTGGATCCAGCGTTCTATTTTTATAGTGATATTACGCCTGAGCAATACGAGGACTTGTTGCAACGTGCAGCGAATGCAACACAGTCGTTTGACTAAATTATTTTCATTTTGGGTGAACAAGAGAATGTTGCTATGACGTATCTTGCATCCCCCAACCTAGATGACCAAGCTTATGTTAACCGAAACACACCAGATCGAAAAGATCTATTTTACGATAGGAGAAGTAGCGGATATGTTTGATGTCAATACATCACTTGTTCGTTTCTGGGAGAAGGAATTTCCACAATTGCAACCGCGCAAAAATGCTCGAGGCAATCGCATATATACCAAAAAAGACTTAGAGCTATTTCGAAAGATTCATCATCTGGTGAAAGAACGCGGCTATACCCTTGATGGTGCGAAACAAGCCTTCAAACAAACTAGCAATGCACATCAGAAGTCTGTGGTGATTGAGCGTTTATTGCGCATCAAATCGGAGTTGCAGGCTATTCAATCGACTCTATAAGACTAGGCAGATTTTGTCCTGACATGAACAACTTGGCTTTGTTTGTGTTGTTCCGCTATGCCTAGAGGTCTCTATCTATTCAGAAAAGATTGGCGTATTCAAGATAATCCGCTTCTTGCTCGTGCTTGCAAGGATTGCGATGAACTCATATATATCTGGATTTGTCCACCGATCGATCAGGTTGGACATTCGATGTCCCTCGATCGGTTAAGCCCCTTAAGACGGGTGTTCATTCGGGAATGTATTGAAGATT
>JBDKJN010000306.1:0-4181 GCA_039796595.1 Bacteroidota bacterium | reverse complement strand
ACATAACGACAATAGGCGTAACCACTAATTCGGCTATTAGTGCGATGAATAAAGTTAGACTGATCAACAAGCCGATATAAAATGTCCCTAAGAAATCGGAAAAAATCAACATCAAAAATCCGCCAGATAAAATCAATGAGGTCACGATCATCGCTTTTCCGGTGGTCAAAAAAGTTCTTTTTACGGCATAATTCACATTATAACCTTCTGACAACAACGTGCGCACCCGTGCCAAAAAGTGTATGGTATCATCAACCGCAATGCCGAAGGCGATATTAAAAATGATCGACGTTGACACCTTGAGGGGAATACCCATCATACCCATTATACCTCCAACAATAAACAGCGGTATCAAATTAGGAATGATTGTGAGAATGATCATACGCCATGAACGATACACTATGCCCATCACTAATCCTATAGCCAAGACAGATATCAATAAATCAAGCACCATATTATCTACCAGGTACTTATTATTTAAGTCGATCAGATGTGCTGTTCCCGTAACCTCCGCTGTCATCGGTACGCGCCAATTGTTTTTAACGAACGCAGCTAATTCTGCATTCTTTGCCTCGTAATGTTTACGCCCGACATCTGCCAATTTTCCACTGACCCTCAATGTATGAGTAGGCTCGTGATACAACAATTGCATTACCGGATTAAAATCTTTGCGCTTTAAGAACTTGGTGATCTTGCGCAACTCAACTGAATCAGACGGTATCGTGTGATAATTTTGATCCCCCGCATTCAAGGCCTTGTTTGCACCTGCAATCACAACAGGAATCGACAACAAACTACCTACTTCATATTGACTGTTTAAAAATGTATCCAATGCGTTTAGATCATTCAAAACATCAGGATCAAAAGGAGACTTGTCCGCCGGCAGAGTAATCTTCAATTCAAATGGACGACAGCCACTGAAATGGGTTTCCATATAGTTGAATTCGCGCTTCAATAAATGGGTATCGCGCAGGTCCTCCAGCATCAGGTTATCGACCTTAATCATCGATATACCCCAACCACTTAACAGCAACAATAACGCACAACCCGGTAAGACCCATCTTCGTTTCCGCAATAAATTTCGATAGGCCCATTGTAATTTAACCGTCCAAAAATCCTCCGACAAAGCGAAAGTGTGCAATCGCTTTGGTTTGGCAAGTAGCAATATTGCAGGCAGTATTGTAAAAGTTAATCCATAAGCAAGTAAAACACCAACTGCGGTATATAAGCCGAATCGTGATATCGGTTCTATGTTGGATAAAATCAGAGACAAGAAACCGATACTCGTTGTAAGTGCTGTTAAAAATGTTGCGAGACGAATACTTTTAAAAGCATATCGAACAGCCTCTGATTTCTCGCGTCCATTCCTCACCTCCTGCATGTACTTGGTTAAAACATGCACCGAATCACTCATCCCCACCACAAATAAAATGGTTGGCAGCACAGTCATCATGAGATCGAGTTCGTTGCCTATCAATTTGATAAAGGCCAACGTCCACAAAATACTCATCATAACTATCAGTGTTGGAATAAATATTCCCCAGCCGCTTCGAAACGCCAAAAACAAAAAAACAATGGTCAACACCAAACTCAATGAGATGAAAAGCATAAGCTCTTGCATCATAAGTTCAACATACATACGCTGACCAAATGCCCGACCTATCAAATGGGTGCGATCAAAACCGAAAGATTTAACCAGCGTTTCTAATCGTTTACTCAACGCATCACACTTTTCTTTTGACAATTTCTGCGTGTGTTTGAGATTTACAGCCACCGATTTGCCATCCTCCGAAAAGAATAATCCAACCCATCGTCCCTCGCCATATATACGCGAACTATCAGCTGCAAATTCTGTTGGAACATCCGCATTGATCACTGGGATTTCGAATACTGATCCTAAGAACGGATCCTGATAGTACTCCATCAAATTGGTCGGACTACGCACCTCCTCAATAAACTCAACCTGCGCAACGGAATCGGTCAAGGCCTTTACCTTCTGAATAAACGTGGAATCAAAAATTCCTTTCTCGTTTTCCAATGCAATGATGACAAAATCATTGTCCGTCTCAAACCGCTCACGGAAATCCAGGTAGGTTGCAGTGGCGGGATCTTTTTTGGGAAAAAACGCCTCAAAATCATAACTAAACGCAAGTCCGGAAACCAAATACACCGCCCAAATGGTGCACATGGTGATTATAGCTAATACTCCAACGTTCCTATTTATGCGCATAAATTGATTCTTCCAAAACTAACACCTTTTAAAGTGCTTTGGTTCATATAAGCCTACTAATCTCTAGCTGATCGGTTGTAAATGATATAACCAAAACAGAAAATAAAACTATAGGGTTGATCTTTTTTGTCGAAGTAATTGGCGTTTAAACTTACTGGACCTAAAGGCGAATGGTACACCATTGCCGCAGAAAACTGGTACCGTTGTTTGAACTGTTTATCGAGAATTGCGCTGTTGTTTTCACCTTGAACTATTCGACCAATGGCATTAAATACATGTGCCTCTCCGCGCAAGTCAATATTCTTATTCAAACCAAACACAGCCATCGCACCACCTGCCACATAATTGTATGCTCTAAACTCAGGCATAAAATAAGTTGAACTCTCTGGCAACGGGTTATAACCTGGCGCCATGATTGAACTGGCAATAAAATTATTGAAGAATGACTGCGTGCTCAACAAACCCTCAACTTGAAAACCCAGGTGCAATCGACCTATGTGTGAAAAATAATTGGTGTAGGTTAACTTCGCGTTCAACCAATCATGCCGCGCTCGAACGGTATCTCTATTCGCGCTGGTATTTCCACCCCACGTCGTTTCCAAGCCATTGACATATTTTGTTGACACTTTCAACAACGTTCCCTTTGAAGCAAACTGTTTGCGATTTAAGGTATTCCGCTCCCATGCCACACGGGCGATATATGCATTAAATTCGGTACGGTCCGCCGTATCGACAGACAAGAAATTCTGAGTTTGATAATACTCATCAAATTGATGGGTATATATCAAATCCGCACGCAGGATCCCTTTGTTCCCTGCAGGTGTCGCTAAAGAAAGTTCTGCATATCGTTCATTGAGTAGTACATAAGATGGTTTGACATCTTCGAAGAAGGTGGACAGGCTCTTATAATAGTCCCATCGATTGAGGTATATGCCTCCATGCACAGCAAACGGAAACCTACCCGGTATGTCCCAACGCACACCTGTCATGACTGAACCATAAAACCTTCCGAAGTAACTATTGGCATGCAATGTCAACGCTGTGAGGCCTAAAAAATTATAGCGCAAACCGACAAAACCGGTATTGATAGACCGAGAAGAAAAACTGCCGCCAAAGTTCAAAAACACCTTGTTTTCGCGTCGAATATCCAGCGACAATTTGTATTTGCCTGTAGCAGGATTAAATGATGTTGTAGGAAAAACAGACTTTATTTTATCATCGTCAAATAAACGAACATATTTACTCTTCAATTGTGGTAAAAACATTTCCTTTTCGCGACGGCCAAGGAGCTTATTCAAATAAACTTTTTGACCGCGTTCAACTCCAAGCACTTCTACTTCACTAACCGGTGCCTCAATCAAACGACCTCTGAATGCTCGTCTTTTACGCATTAATTCTTCGGGATCACGCAAGGTCGGCACCAATTCCAATATCGCGGGCATACTATCCAGTGTGGCTCTGTAACCACCTAATACGGCCTCATCTACCAATTGAAAATCGAATGTACCCACTTGCGATAGTGTCGGTTCTACCACAATCATCTCTGGACAAATCTTTGCCATTTCGGCTCTGAATAAGATCATGCTGCGCAATTGGGTGAAAACATCCTCTTCGGTAGGTGCCACATTTATCCCGCTCACGTTGCAACCAATGATCACATCAGGCGCAAATTCTTGATACATCACGTCCGCCGGAAAATTGTTGTACAATCCTCCATCGAACAATAATGAACCGTCAATCTTAAGTGGCGGCAAATAGAAAGGATAAGTGCTACTCGCTCGAACAGCTACGTTGAGCGGGCCATTACGAAAAATGACTTGTTGTTTTTTTTCGACATCAGCAGCGATACATCGAAAGGGAATGAACAAACTATCAAACTGTCCTCCAGATGCGGCATCCGCCTGGTACAATCCCTCCATGAGTTCCCAATCTAGAAGTATCGGATCAATCA
>JBDKJN010000305.1:0-4799 GCA_039796595.1 Bacteroidota bacterium | reverse complement strand
TTATGCGCTTGGAAAATGGGATTTAAAACGATGGACCAACGCCATCAATGACTATCGTATGCGTGCTCAGCGCAATTGAAAACCACCTAACTACCAGCGAGACCGAGTGGGTTCATTGTTGTTTTCTTGAGGGAATCCGCATCTAGTCTCGCCTGTTTTCGATTGGCTGCATTGATTTCGAAGTTGTAATAGTACATCCATAAGAAAAACGGAAAACCATTGTAGAAATAGTGCCCCTGTCGCACCAAATAGATGATAATAATTATTACCAATCCATTGGACATCACCCATGCTTCGCGCTCATGCGCACGAGGACTAAAAATCCAACATCGGAATAACAAGTACATCATTAATCCCAAGCCATAAATTCCCGTCTCACTCATCAAACGAAGGAATAGTGAGTTGGCATCCTGGCTATTGAAGTCAATTTGTACCGCACCTTCCTCGTTGGTCAGGGTGTACTTCTCAAATGCTGTAGCATGCGAACCCAATCCAGTGCCGAGAATTGGATTCCGTATGAAGTTTTCCCAGGCCACGTGGCTATTGTTATACAATACAAAGCTTGAACCGTGAACTTCGTATGAATAAATGTTTTGTGTTTCAACAAGTTCATTGGTACCGTCGATACGATCACGGAATTCAGGTACATTTTCATAGGCCCATTGGGTTCCGAAAATAAGAACAGGGATAATCGCGAGACCATAGCGTACAAACCCCATGTTCAGCAACAGCAACACCAAGGTTAACATTACCCCGAGGATACCCAAACTTGAATATGTCAATAGATATGCGACAACAATCAATACTCCTTGTTTCCGTGAAACCCATAAAGTGTCGCGATTGGTAAAGTTATACACCGCTACAAAAAAAGCAGGGGCCATTGCAGCGGCATAGTATGCTGGTTCAGAGAATACGGAGTTAATACGCAAACCTAAACCTCCTGGAATTACCCCCCATTTATTGAAAAACCAATTGTAATTATACCCCGGTCCAAAGCCAACTATATAACTTACAAGCTGGAAAATACCTATACCAGCTATGATTACGGACGACTTCATATAATAACCAAACAGTCTTTTCAGATCAAAACTGTAAGCCTGAAGAACAAAATGATAGAACAATACGGATGCGAAAAATCCAATGAAAATCTTCATGAATTGCTGTGTCGTATTCTCTCCAAGCTGAACGTATAACAGCCCTGAAAATAATAACGGCAAAAAGACATATACTGGGCGCTTTGGGATACCAAATTTCGAAAAGAACAAAGGGAAGTAAAGCAAAAAGATAGCGTAGCTCAAGTAGAACTCGAAAGGTTGTTTCGTGAACACGTAGGAAAACGAATACAAACTAACAAAAATCGCTATGATTGAAAATGTCTTAAACATGCTCGCTACTCTTTCTTGCCGCCTCACCACTAACTATAGTGGTAAATCGCTCCTTCAACTTCATCCAAGGCATTTCGAAGAACCGATACGACAAGTAAGCAACGAAGATAGTCAATCCCGATGAGAGTGTGTACACGATAACATTTTGAGTGGTCGTCAATCGCTCAAACCCAATGATATGGCCTTTTACCAAATAGATAACCAAGGTTATTATGATCATATGATACATGTAGATACCGTATGATATTCGACCCAAGAAATCCAACCATGACCATCGCATTTGAACCAATGATTCTGAGTTACTCGCGACATTGATAATAATTACAAGAAAAAAGAAACTCTCGATCAAATGATACACAGACATGAGCGGTAAAGGCATAAAATAAATCAGTGGTAAAACAGCAAACCAAGACAAACGCTGTATCCATGGATGGTATAAGAAATTCAACCACAAGGTTTGCTTGCTATGAACGAGATATGCACCAATGGCACCAATAGCCATACTTTCCATTTTCGTCATGCCCAGGAAACGTTTAATGGTAGCCATTCCATCGCAACAATCGGTCGGCAAGCATACGGCAACCACCTTCAGGCCCATCCAAACAATCAAAAACCCAAGGATCGTAGTTATGATTCGCTTTGATCGCCCGATGAGCCATGGCCAAATCAAATAGAATTGTTCCTCCACTCCAATGCTCCATGCCTGTCCAATATTTGGTATAGCGATATTGAAATGAGCGAAAGCCATATTCGGCAACATGCATAGATACAATACCAATTGAGCGCCGAAACCATACCACATATACCGCTGTTGCTGGAAGATTTCAAATGCATTCACATAGGGAAGAATAAAAAACCCGAGCAGAACAATCAATAAATAGAGTGGCCAGATGCGCAATAGTCTTCGCAAATAAAACTTACCAATAGCAACTCCATTGGTGACCTCCTTTTCTTTTAATAATAAAAAGGTAATTAAGAATCCACTGAGTACAAAAAAGAAAACCACACCTATTTCACCAAGCATACTCAAAATAGGCGCAATCCATCGGGTGGTGCCATTGATGCATCCTTGAATCGGCAAAAAATGACCAATACTATGTAAATCAACCCATAACGCCTCGCCATGACCCAGGAGTTTTTTCGTAAACTCCACATGGGTCAACAAAACAGCAAAAGCCGCAAGAAATCGCAAGCTATTGAGTCCAGGAAAAAAAACGCTATGGCTAGTCTTGGTCAAGTTGATACACGATGAACGCCCGCTAAATTACAACATTAGTGTGCTATTCGACTGCTGATTTCAGTTTCCGTCCGTTTAGCGATCTGATCCCATTGAAAACCTCGAATTTTCGTTAACGAAGTATTGCGTCGTGTATCCAATTCAGTATTGCTCCAACTCAATACCTCCAATAGTGAAGTTCGCAAGGATTCCTGATTGATCGCCGGGATCAGAATTCCATTCTGATCATCCACAACTGCGGAAACCGCGCCAACATCGGTAGCTACCACAGCCATACCTCTGGCCATGCCTTCCATGATTACATTAGGCATTCCCTCGGAGTGAGACGGAGTAACCAAAACATGGCACTGATCCATAATCGATTGGATTTCCTTGGCATCGTTCATCTGTCCATGGTAGATGATGCGCTCATGTTTCAGTTTTTTGGTCGGCGGAATAGGCCCAATTAAATGAAACTCCATATCATGATGCTGAACCAATTCTGGTAAAACAGCATGCAATTCTTCTATTCCCTTGCGTCGCTCGTATCTTCCAACAAATAAAAATTTCCGCGTGCTTCCTGAGCAAGTTCGAATCCGATCCACGATCCAGCGCAGGTCAATTCCAGTCGGTATCTCAATAATGCGTTGGCGCTCCACACCAATCGAAGCTATAAGATCTGTGATTTTCCCGCCGTACGAAAACACAACATCTGCGTTTTTATTATTCCAGATCACCGGACTCTTCAAGAGCCATTGTTCCATCCGAATGCGCCAATTGATAGGGGTTTGAAACATTTCATACCCATGAAATTTAACCCCGATAGGAGGTAGTTTTTCGCCTTTCGTTTTAAGATGCATCAAATGCCAAGCACAAAATCCTTTGGCATAGATAAAGTCATAATCCGTCAATACGGACTTGACAGCGTTGTAACAAAGCTTGCTATATATGTACGACTCTTTGATGTAGTGGCCGGGAAAAACACCTGGCTTGGGAAACGATATGCAGATGGTGCGCAAAGTAGCATCCTCTGGAAGCTGCATGGCCTCCATAACCTTAGCACGATTAGGCAACTCTGTCCCAAATGGAACACAATGCAATAGTGTGACATCATTCCCAGCAACAACCAACTCTCTGCACAAATTAAAACTATGCTTTTGCATTCCGCCAACTACAAATGGCGTAATTCCATCGGTCATTAATAGTACTTTCATCTCTTACATTTCAATATTGTCTGGGCCACATTGCTCCAAGTAAACTGAGTGCGCACTCGATTTTGAAATCGCTCTGCCATTCCCTTTGCCTTTTCGGGATGTTTTATCACGTGATCAATAGCTTCAATCAATCCACCATCGGTATCTGCGATCAACAACCCATCCAGCTGATCTTCCATCACATCTCGAACTGGAATAACATCCGGACCGACTATGCATTTGCCCATCGCGCCATATTCAAAAATTTTAACCGGCGAACCATACCAATTGCTTCTTGGCATTACGCATACATCCATCAGATTAATATATTCCTTCACCTGCGCATGGGGCACATTACCGGTGAAAATGACTTGATTGTCAACGTTCAAGTCTTTCGCCATTAGCTTCAGCTGTGGTACAATCTCGCCATCGCCCACTACCAGCATTCTCAACGAGTTGTTTTGACTCCGCGCAAAATGCGCCGCAGCCTGAATCATGCGATCCACTCCATGATAAGGGAAAATCGACCCAACAAAACCAACAACAAGTCCGTCAGCCGGCAATTGATACTTTATGCGTAATTCCTCCTTTTGTTTCGAAACAAAACTCAGCCAGTCTTCGCCTACAGCGTTCGGAACAACATGAATATGATCTGAAGTTTTTCCAATGCGCCGTTGCAAGTATTCACGCATGGCGGTAGAAACAGTAAATACAGCTGATGCTTTGGAAGTGATTTCTGCTTCAATCTGTTTGGCTTTGGACAAGAATAAACTTCTACCTTCCATTTTCACCTTCTCCTCTGGATAAGGTGCATTGACTTCTAAAAAATGTGGAATGTTGCGAGCATTCGACACTCGAGATCCGCTATCCATCAAATAGGCCGCCCGCTCATATATAAAATCAGGTTGATGTTTGTCAATGTACTGCTCAAGTCGTATCGCCATGGATTGATCAAATCGACGCAATTGAAAATCCTTTAAGGTCTGCCACAAAATATCTGGTACC
>JBDKJN010000304.1:0-2522 GCA_039796595.1 Bacteroidota bacterium | reverse complement strand
CTCAGATGTAACCCTTTCCAATCCTGTATTATTGGATTTGAATGGAACTCCAATAGGTTCGAGCAATGGTGCTGGTCAATATTTTATCCCATTGGATGAAAACAGTTCATTGACTTATGTTCCGCAAACCCCTGATGGACTTCTACCTACTTCCTCTTCAACGATCATAACGGGAGCAACTCCGGAAGCAGTCACAGGCCAGAATATAGGCTTGTGCATTGATCCTAATGTACATAACTTAATGCTTAATTTGGTTCCTACAGCTGGTCCGCGTCCAGGTTTTGAGAATCGATATGTTTTACTCGTAACCAACCAATCTGGGAATACAGAGTCGGCCACTTTGGTGTTCAATATGGTCAATATGTATGGCGCTTCAATTATCGATGCGGATGGTGGAGTCATTAATGGAGGTACGATTACATGGGATATTCCAGCCATTATTGGATTTGAAACCCTTGACTTTGAAGTTACTCTTTTGGTAAATGCATCTACACCGCTAGGAATAAACTATACATGCAGCAGTGCTGTAGCTCTGCAGGGAAATATTGATTTGGATTTATCCAATAATTCGGAAACGCTAACACAACAGGTTACTGGTAGTTACGATCCTAATGACATTCAAGTGAATATTGAAGAGTATGAGCATGTGCTCTTATCACAAGACGAAGGATTGGATTTAGAGTATACGATTCGTTTTCAAAATACAGGAACCGCTCCTGCCGAGTTTGTTATTGTCAAAGATATCATTGAAGAGGACCTTAGTCTTGGGAGCATCCAGATGATAAGTGCAAGTCATCCTTATGAACTGCGATTCAATGAAAATCGTGAAGTAGAATGGTTTTTTGATAATATACAATTGCCCGACAGCACCACCGATTTAGAAGGCAGCCAAGGATATATTCATTATCGTATTAAAACAAATCCTGCATTGGCCATGAATGACATTATTGAAAATACTGCTTCTATTTATTTTGATTACAATGCACCAGTGATAACCAATACTGCAACCACCGTTTTTTATGAATGTCCAGAGGAGCTAGCAATAACCACTGAGGGAAGTAACTGCCCAGGCGAATACATTGTTGTATTGGCCACTTATGGTTGGGATGAATTCTATTGGACGGTAGATGATATTTATAGCGGATCAGGTTTAGGCATCAGCATTGACAATGCTGTAAGTGGTACGTATAGCATTTCATGCGATGCCTCAACCGAATATTGTGCAGCGCACCAAGTTTTTGAATTAACGATTAATGAACAGCCTGTCACTCCGATTATTACTCAGAATGGAAATTTCCTAGTTGCAACTGGCAGTGGACTATTCACTTGGTCTTTAAATGGCAATGTCTTGGATGATACAAACAATACCATTGAGATCACCGAAAGCGGTAGTTATGGGGTAATGGTCACTTCAAACGGTTGTGATTCAGAAATCACGACAGCTGAGTTTTTGTATGTTGGTGTGGAGGAGGGTCAGTTGAAAAACATGATCGTTTATCCAAATCCGACCACGGATTTCATTACTATTGTTCTGCCTCAAGGGGCCACAGATAATGCAATTATTATTACTGATGCAATGGGGAAAGTGGTGAAGCGAATGGAGAATTTAAACGTTAACCAACTCACCATTGATTGTTCGGATTGGGCAACTGGTATATATGAAGTTCGTTGCGGAGAGTGGAACAGGGCATTCATTAGGAATTGATAGTTGACAGGAATGAATTGACCCTTTATTGTCACGAAGGATGGACATCGTACATTAACCGATTTGTCTTCTCGCGTATTCAAGGCCCAACTGAAGCCCATACCTGTAGTCGGTATTGATACCGGCGACTGAATAACTGTAAGTGGCGCACTTTAGGCCTTCTTCAGGCCAGATTTGCTCGAGTTTTATATGACTCGGTAGTTCTGCGATGTAATCTAAAGTATGATTAAAGATATCATGGGCTTGGGCAAAGCAGTTGCTCAGTTCGGGATTTTTTGAATAAAAAAGGCTACCCAAGTAATCTGGCCAGGACTGAGCGATTTTGTCAGTCAAATGCGTAGTTCGTAGAATCAAGATATCCGTATCGCCTTGTTCAATGGCCCATTTAACGGGAAGAGGATCACTCCATCCGCCGTCCATGAAGTCCACGCCTCTGATTTTTTGGACACCCTTCGTAACAAATGGCAATGTGCTTGAAGCGATAACGATATCGATCCAATCGTTAGCGTTTGGCGTTAAATAGTGAGGGGCTCCGTTTGAGCGATTCGTGACGACAACATGCACTTTAATTTTTTCCAATTGTTTCATGGCTGTTGTGATGTCAAATGGAACGACTTCATTCGCTATAGCCGCAAGATGATCAATATTCATGTATCCGCGTTCTTGAATGATGTATTTATAATTTACAAATTCGGGGTCACTGGCTAATAGACGCATAGCCTCAACACAAGATCCAAACTGTCCTGTCAGATAATAGGAAGAAGAAATTGCCCCTCCTGAAATTCCAATTATACGGTCGAAAGGAAAATAATTCAAC
>JBDKJN010000303.1:0-8654 GCA_039796595.1 Bacteroidota bacterium | reverse complement strand
ACTTTAACAGTTACTGATAATGCCGGATGCACAGATACCGACAT
The DNA here is from genome assembly GCA_039796595.1 of Bacteroidota bacterium. GTDB lineage: Bacteria > Bacteroidota > Bacteroidia > Flavobacteriales_D > Sanyastnellaceae > CANHSF01. Next base: position 8,610 of record JBDKJN010000303.1, on the reverse strand, counting down.
CGTTGGTGTATCAGCTCTTGCATTGCCAACTGTATTCGCAGGTAACGATATCACTTTGTGCAATCAACCCTCTCCTTATACCTTAAACGATTTCGCGCCATCTGGCGGAACATGGACAGGCAATGGCGTAACGGCAAACGGAATTTTCACACCATCCAACATAGGAACATTCACCCTAAATTATTGTGTGACCGGTTCCAACGGATGTCAGGCTTGCGATCAAATGACAGTAACTGTGAATGCCGCTCCATCGAACAATGCAGGACCCGATGTTTCGCTTTGCCATAACAGTGGATCCCATCAAATCACACCGATCACACCAGGTGGAACATGGACAGGAACTGGTGTTACTTCTGGCGGTGTATTTAATCCAACCACAGTTGGCAATTTCAACTTGACCTATACCATTGGTACAGGAGTTTGCCAAGTTACAGATCAACTCATCGTGACAGTTAACGCTCTACCAAGTGTATCCACAGCACCTGTATATCAGGTTTGTGCGGGCAACACAGTTCAATTGAACGCAAGTGCTTCAGGTGGGCAAGCACCATACTCGTACGCCTGGAGCAACGCTTCTATATTAAGTAATAGTGCTATTGCCAATCCAACGGCAAATACATCTACAGATGCCAATTTATCTGTAACGACAACAGACAATCGTGGTTGTTCAGCCAGCGCCATAACCTCAATTGATGTTTTGGCCTTGCCAATTAGCCAGTTTAATATACCCAGTAACATTTGTCAAAACGCCAATTTACCAGTCACCAACACGAGCTCATTTGCAACATCATATGCATGGAATTTTGGCAATAGTGAAACATCAACTACAACAAACCCTAGTGTAGATTATAACCTACCGGGCATCTATCAAATCCAGTTGACCGCCTCCAATAGTTTGGGTTGTACAAACGTCAGCTCACAGAGCATTGTTGTAATTGCAGCTCCAGTTGCATCATTTGCATTGAACACTACAGATGGTTGTAGCCCTCTTGAAATAGTGGTTGACAACACCTCTACTGGAAATATTACCACCCATCAATGGTTGGTTGAAGGGTCATTTAATAATTCAGCAGAGCCTGGACCGTACACTTTGACAACGGAAGAGGTTACCAGCATCCAGCCCATTACACTTACTGTAAGTAATCAATGTGGCACAGACAGCGAAACACAACAAGTCACCGTGCAGCCACGTCCAATAGCGATGTTTGCTACGGACTTGAGTTCACAATGCTCTCCGGTGACTACGCAATACATGAATCTTTCTTCAGGAAATCCGACAAGCTATTCCTGGGATTTGGGAGATGGCCAAACAACGAATGATGAAGTACCATCCACCAATGTCTATATCACAGAAGAGGAGTCAGCTAATTTTATAATCAAATTGGTAGCAACCAATGCATGTGGCGCTGATAGTACTGAAAGTACCGTTCTTGTGCTGCCCAACACGGTTCATATCGACTTGCAATCGAATGTAACCAGTGGATGTACCCCACTTTTTGTTGAGTTCAACAACCAAACTACGGGCGCAACGAATTATACATTTGATTTTGGCAACAGTGTAACATCAAATGCACAGAATCCAAATTACATTTTTGATGTTCCAGGTGATCACATCATACGTATGATGGCTGACGACGGTTGTAGCTACGACACTACAGAAGTCACCATTCATGTCAATCAATCGCCAACATTGGTCATTGGATCGAATATATCCGAAGGATGCCCCGGCAGTACAGTGCAATTCTATCAAGCGACTACAGGTAACATCACTAACATCGATTGGTGGTTTGGTGATTCCGCAGAAGCCGAAGGAGAAAATCCATCGCACACATATAACGAAAATGCCAATTATCTGGTGACAGCGACAGCATCGGACTTCAACGGTTGCACCATTTCCGATGAAATGCCTATTTTGGTGCATCCGTTGCCTGAACCAATGATGACATTGCAAAACATTGAAGCATGCAGTCCGTGGCAATTGTGTCCTGAAAACGCGTCCATCAATTCGGAGGAATTCCTTTGGGCGAGCGGTTTAACCACAAGTACTGAAGCATCCCCATGTTTCACATTTGTGAATGGCACGGAAGAACCAATCACACGTACAATTACATTAACGGCATATAGTGAGCATGGATGTGAAGCTACAACGTCTACCAACGTAGTTGTTCTTCCACAACCACAATTGGTGTTTGGTTTGAATGAAAATCAAAGTTGTGCTATTCTACAGCCAGTTCAAACACAAGTCGTCGCCAATGCAGCCGATGCCTACCAATGGTATGTGAACGATGTGGCCACCAGCACAGAAAATCAGCCTACATTCTTGTTTGATCAAATTGGAGCATATAGTATTCAACTGGTGGTGATGAATGATTATGGGTGCAGCAATGATGCTACTTCAAACTATGAAATTCATCCTTTGCCAGTGATCGACATTATGCCCGAGGTGATGAATGGATGTCCACCTTTGATGATTAATTTTGATAACACCACAGAGAATGGAGCAACGTATGAATGGCAATTCAGCAATGGTGCAACTAGCAGTGAAATGTTCCCGACCATTACTTTTGAGAACACTGGCGAATATGATGTTCAGCTTACAGCGGTGTCGGAACATGGTTGCCAATCAGTGGCGAGCTATGAAGACATGATTGAAGTCTTCCCATTGCCTGTGAGTCAATTCAGTTCTGATCCTAACGATGAGGTAATTTATGAATTGGACATTCAATTTAACAATTCAAGTCAAGGTGCAATCCTGTACCAATGGAGTTTTGGCGACGATACCTATTCAAATCTAGCCAACCCCATCCATGAATATGTAACAGGAGGATTTTATACCGTGACATTGACCGCACAAAACGAATTTGGTTGTACCTCTAAGTCGGTACAGGGTGTGAATATTGACGATACTTTCTATACGTATATTCCAAATGCCTTTTCACCAAATAACGATGGCATTAATGACACCTTTGGGCCAGTATTCAGCAGCACTGAAGAAATCAAAAGTTATCGTTTTTATGTAAAAAACAGATGGGGCGAAATCATTTTTGAAACGGACAACCCAAATACACATTGGCTGGGCAACAATAAGAATGAAGGATGGTATCTGCACAACGAACTATTCACCTGGGTTGTAGAAATTCAATTCAACAACAACAATTTGAATAAGCTTCATGAAGGCACTATTTTACTTGTGCGCTAATCATACCAAGAGTTAATCCATAATCTAGTTCTGAATCATCAGTTCAAGAACTCTGATTCAAACGATTGATCCAGGGAGACAATTGATGCTGCCAAGCAAAGTGGTCACAAACAAATTGCCTTGAACTTTGAGCGATCGATTGATAGTGGTCGGTGTCATCGAGCAAGTGGATAGCCAGATCGGCAAATTCTTGATCGCTTTCTCCAATAATAAGAGGAGCAAGTTTATCGTGGCCAATTCCTCGCATCACGAGAGGCGTTGTGACGCATGGAAGGCCAGAACTCATAGCTTCCAAAATTTTGTTTTGCATTCCACTGCCTATGGTCATCGGTGCAAACAGAATTTTGGAACCTCGGTACGCTCCGCGAATATCATCCATCCAACCGGAAACATGGACATGCTGGCCCACATTGTGCAAGGCTCGCACTTCACTGCTTGGCTCAGCGCCAGCTATCAAAAGACTTACCTTGGGTTTTTTAGCCTGGATAATGGGTAGGATGTTGTTCACGATGCGTTTGACACATTCGATATTCGGGGCATAACCCATATTTCCAGCAAACACCAAATCAAATGTTTTGATTGTAGAATCCGGTGTGAAAAAGTTAGTATCTACTCCATTAGGCACAACGTTAATTTTATGCCTTTTGGCATGATTGATTAATTGTTTGTCCTGTTCTGAAATAATCAACTGTTCGTCGAAATAATCAAAAATAACCTGCTCGTAGCGAAGTAATCGATCTGCTTCTTCCTTAAAAGCCCATCGGGTCAGGCCTTTAGCCTTTTGACTTCTCCGCAAGTAACCTGCGCTTAATGCATCCTGAAAATCGATGGTCTTGCGGTATTGGTACAACGTTTTTACATATTCAGAAGTACGGAGCAATTGACAAAGAATGTGGTCTGGCTTGACTTGTTTAATAATTTCATGCACCCGCCTTATAGCCCGCTGCTGCTTAAAATACAAGACTTGAAAGGGAAGATCAACAACAGCACCAGTCAAAAGCTGAACATATTGCCGCCACTTAACTAGTGGAATAAATTCAACACGATGAACCAGTTGTGCTAATTGTTCGAAAGCTCCATAGGGCACTGAAGTATCATGCAGACAGATCAAAGTCACCTCGTTGGTTTGCGCCAATTCACGCAACATGTGGTATGCACGCAATTTATCCCCCTTCTCCAGAGGGTATGGAATACGGCTGAGCAACACCACCAACTTCATTCGCGTCGTAACTCCTTATAAAATTGAATAAGAGACTTGCTAATTGCTCCGATATCGAAGTAATTCTTGACATGTTCGCGTCCTGCCTTACCGATATCCTGAGCTCGTCCCTTTTTAGTTACAAGTTCAACAACAGCTTCGAGCCATTGATCGGGCGTATCGGCTAGTAGTATATTTTCACTATGTTTGCACTCTATTCCCTCAGCTCCCAAAGTAGTTGAGATGACAGCCTTTTGCATAGCCAAACCTTCAATGATTTTCACACGAATACCGCCGGCACTCAAAAGTGGGACAATCATCACTGACTTGGATTGCATAAATTCAATGGCATTCTCCACTTCACCAATATAAATCACATTTGGCAATTGCGGAAGCTCATCCATAGGCATGTTGCGACCGGCCAGATACAATTTGAGATTTGGAAGTTCTTCATGAATGCGCATCCAAATTTTATTGAGAAACCACAAAAGTCCTTCCACATTAGGTCCCCAATCCATCGCACCGATATGAAAAAGACTAATTTCATCCGACTCCAAAGGATCGTGAATAGGATAATTTCTTAAATCAATGCCAAAGGGTATCGTTTTTATGCGCCTTTTGATTCCAAGATCATAAAACCGCTGGCGATCTTCATCACTAATACTTGCGATGGCGTCCACATAATTCAGCATGCTGATCTCATACCTTTTCATTTTGTTCGCCAAGTAATTCAGATACATCTTCTTCAAAATATTGGAACTGCCTCGGGCAATACGTTCCCATATCACGAACTCCAAATTGTGCGAACGCAAAACAATTGGTGTGTTACAATTCCGACGAATCGTACCCATATATGGCGTCATAAAAAGGCTCTCCAAATGAATTACATCGTACTTGTTGTATTTCAGTAGATTCGTCAATTTTATATCAAAATCAGCGCTGAAGAATCTGGAAATGTTATAGGAATCGTTAGTTATAAAATTGGAAAAGGCATCTACTAGGTTAATGTGAGTATCGATAAATACGCCTTCAATTTGAGTTTTTTCCAAATATTCCTCAGGCAATTCCTCAGGCATAAAATCATGTTTCTGAGTGAAAATTGTTAGAATCTTCACAGAATGTCCAGCCTCTAGTAAACCAGTGGTAATATTATTCATGGCGATACAGCCGCCATCTTTTGCCGGTAAAGGTGGTTTTAAGCAGAGTTGTAAAATTTTCATTGCACAGCCCCCCCTTTATTGAATCTCATCCATTTGCCAAATTTCCGAAGGATTTTGGTATATCCGTCACCGTCAAAAAGTCGAGCTTCCCTGGTGGCTTTGTAGAAAATCCAGATGCTCAAAGGAAACAGCAAAAATGTACTTAACCAAATTCCAACCCAAGGCTCAACGATTTGGTTTTTCGCCATTCTTTCGCCAGCCATAGTTAGTAACTGATAAACTATAAAGAATCCCAGCGCTATCAAGGTAGGCATGCCAATTCCGCCCTTACGAATAATCGCTCCCAAAGGCGCACCAATGAAAAAGAGCACCAAACACACAACGGCCAAAAAGAACTTCCGATGCCATTCGATGCGATGGCGATTGATCATTTTTGTTTTCCCATGCAGTTCTTCCTTAAATCGGATGAGCTGATCTTTGGCTTTACGTGATTGTTCACGAGCGCGGCCGAGAGCGTTCAATTTGAGTTCATCGTTCAAGCTCTCAAACAGCAACTTGTCACCTGTGAGGAGTGAATCTTTTTTATTTCTTATTGCAGCTTTGTATGCTCCGTCCGCCAAATTCAAGTTCTGGTAATGCAGCGTGTCTTTTTGGTATTCCAGGCTGTCGATGGCAACATTCAATTGGCGAAAGGTCATCATCTCGGCAGGGTTCTTCATTTGTTCTTCGTTAGCTCCGGAAAACTTTAACGAACTCAAATCGATGCGTAAAGTCATTTCTTCGAAACTACCATGGACATGATTGTAGTTAGAACTTTTTTTATTCGGTCCCTTTTTTGGATCCTTTTGCTCGTCGTAACTCTCCCCTTCTGTCAAGGTCAAAATCATATACGTTTTGTCCTCGGTCTGTTGCATTTGCCCTTGTTTTGCGCGAATAACAGTTCTATTGTCTCTTTCGCCGCCTCGATGGTCATAAATCAGCACATCATACAAAACGCCATTTTCTACATCATTTCTTCCTGCACGAATAGAAATGCCTTGAATACCATTGTAAAAAACCCCATCCACAAGACTCAAGGCAGGACGTTGTTTAGACAAATTGAACAGAGACGTTTTGAGCTTCAGGTTGCAGACCGGCCAAATATTATTAGCGAACACAAAAGCTATAAGAGAAATGAAAATATTCGCAATGATCAAGGGGCGCATGATTCGCACCAAAGAAATACCTGCGCTTTTGATGGCCGTCAATTCATTGCTCTCCGCCAAAGCACCCATAGCCATGATGCTACTCATGAGAACGGCAAGAGGCAAAGCCATATTCACTACCCTTGCAGATGCAAAAACCAATAGTTTGGTGATTTCCCAAACACTGAGCCCCTTGCCTAAGATTTCATCCAGCCAAACCCAAATAAATTGCATTTCGAAAATGAACATAGCCACAAGGAAGGTCACAATAAATGGCCCTACATAGGTCTTGAGTAACAAAATCGAAATCCTCATGAAAACAATCGCGGTGCGAAGGCAAATTTAGGCATTGTATTCTTTAATGATACCGTTGAGCCATTTCAGAAACAACAGTAAAACACCAGATGCTACCAAACCAATGATACAGTTCGTCAAGAAAAAACCAGATTTGTCTGAGTAGCCATCCCATGTTGTAGCGATAATCCCAGACAATTTATTGCCCAGGGAGGTCGACAAAAACCATCCTCCCATCATCAAAGCCGTCAATCGAGGTGGACTAAGTTTGGATACCAATGACAATCCCATCGGACTGAGGCATAGTTCACCCAAAGTAATAATACCGTAATTAGCGATCAACCAACCGGGAACAGCCTTTTCGGTTCCATTGAACGAGAAATGTACCGCAGCAATCATAACGGTTGCAGAAAGCGCTGTAAACAAAACGCCATAAAGCATTTTACTCGCTGTAGAAGGTTCTCTATTCCGCTTCCGCAAAAAAGCAAAGAAGGCAACAACCAAAGGCGTTAAGAATACCACAAAGAATGGATTAACACTCTGAAAAATCTCCGTTGAAATCAATTTTAAAGAATCCCCTTCCTGGAGCTGCGACGTTTTAGGGCCGTAGTTTTTGAAATAGGCCGGATAGTCCTGTCCTTTAATTTCGTTGCCATTTTCGTCTTTGAGTTTACGAAAATGTTCATCCGTCAAAGGCTGTTCTGATTTCTGATATTTCACCGTTTCAAGCAAATACAATTGATCAGCACTCGCTTGCAAGTTTTGGGGCATTTCGCGGTCGGTGTATCGTTTTGCCCAAAGCGTGAGCGTAGTTCCATTCTGCTTAAAAATCGCCCAGAAAACAACTGAAACAGCGAAAACTGCCATAAGTGCACTCATTGGCTTGCGGTCTTCGGCAGGTGATTTGAGCATGATGAAAACGAAGTAAAACACTACAGGTAGCGCTCCAAAAATGAAAGCATCATTGGAGTCGGAACCAAGCAAATTGCCGGGTATAAACCATCCGAGAATACCTGCAACAATAGCGGGCAGAATGGTTACTGCAAGAATCATTGGAACAGACATATCTCCCGGTTTGGTTGGCTTGATCACATCAGCATGGCGGTAATGCTTCATGCCTATCCAAAACACGATCAAACCGACAAACATTCCAATTCCAGCTCCAGCAAATGCATGTCCCCAACCGAATTTGTTTTTGAGGTAAGCTGCAAAGAAGTTGCAGATAAAAGCGCCGATATTGATCCCTAAATAAAAGATACTATACCCCGAATCCTTGAGGCTTTTGTACTGCGGATCATTATAAATATTGCCTAATAACGTTGAGATATTGGGCTTAAAGAATCCATTGCCCAAAATCACCAGACCCATTCCAACAAAAAGCGCTGTTTCTCCTTTGAAAAACATGATCAGGTAGCCCACTCCCATCAATACACCACCAATTGTAATGGCAGTGCGCAATCCCAAAACACGATCTGCTAGAAGACCACCGATATAGGGAGTCAAAAAAACCAGAGCGATGAATGTTCCAAAAATGTCTTGCGCCTTGGCATCACTCATGCCTAGTCCGCCCTTTTC
>JBDKJN010000302.1:0-5978 GCA_039796595.1 Bacteroidota bacterium | reverse complement strand
TGGTTCAACTGTTCCTGCTGGTGGATACTTGGTGGTGTTGCTAAGCGGAACGGGTGCCTATGATCCCAATTATCTAGGTTATCGCAATACTAATTTCCGTGTGACCCAAACCAATGGTGAGACACTCCTTTTTTCGAATGCAGGTGGTACAGTGCTCGAATCATTTGACTTAAGCGTTTTAGGAGCTTTTCAGGCCAATCATAGTTATGGTCGCACACCAAACGGTGCTGCTACTTGGGCCATACACACCAACCCGAGTCCTTCAGCAGCTAATGCAGGTGCTACCAACACTGGATACGCTCAACGCCCCAGCCTCAGTGTTGAGGCAGGATATAAAACTGGTCCTATCAGTGTTACTATCAACTCGGAAGCAGGCGCTACAATTTATTATACTTTAGATGGATCTGAGCCTGACAATACGAACACCCTTTATTCTGGTGCTATCAACATCACTCAGACTACAGTTCTACGTGCAATAGCCTACTCATCTGATCCAACCAGACTGCCGAGTCTGATCGAAACGAATACCTACTTTTTCGGAACTGACCAACATACGGTTAGAGTCGTATCAATCAGCGGTGCCACATTAAGCGATGGTCAATGGGGCTGGGGCGGTGATGAAATGACGTCGATTGAATTCTTCACAGCTACAGGCAATTTCATGGCCGAAAGCCAAGGTGACAGCAACGAACATGGCAACGATAGTAATGCATATGATCAGCGCGGTTTCGACTATATCACTCGCGACGCCCTGGGCTATGACAATGTGGTTGCAGCGCCTGTGATTTCATCTACTGATCGCCCTGCGTATGAACGCTTGATCTTTAAAGCGGCAGCAAATGACAATTATCCATTTTCTGGAGGAGCTCATATTCGTGATGCCTACGTGCAACATCTTTCGCATGTTGGAGGACTCCATTTGGACGAACGTAAAACTGAAACCTGCATCCTATACATCAATGCAGAATATTGGGGCGTTTATGAAATCCGCGAAAAGGTGGATGATACTGACTTCACTGAATATTATTACGATCAACCTGATGGATTTATTGACTTCATCAAGACATGGGGCGGTACTTGGGCGGACTATGGCTCTGCTACCGATTGGAATAATCTCGTTGACTTTGCTACCACCAATGATTTAAGTGTACAAGCAAACTACGACTATGTATTGACACAGTACAACCACATGAGCTTGATTGACTATTTTGTTCTTAACAGCTATGTGCTTTGCACGGACTGGCTCAACTGGAATACAGCCTGGTGGAGAGGCCGCCATCCTGATGGTGAAGCAAAAAGATGGCGTTACGCCCTTTGGGACATGGACAATACATTTGGACATGGAGCAAACTACACAGGTGTTCCAAGCAACGATCCGAATGCTGATCCTTGTCAGATTGACGAAATGGGTGACGTCGGTGGTCAAGGCCACGTACCAATGCTCAACGCCATGTTTGATAATCCAAATTTCTTAGCTGATTATCTGCAACGCTACGCTGCATTGAGCAATACAGTATTTAGCTGCGACTATATGAACCACGTTCTGGATAGCATGGTGGCCGTGCTGGAGCCAGAGATGGAACGTCAATGCGAAAGGTGGGGTGGAAACACAACGACCTGGCAGAACAATGTGCAGGAAATACGTGACTTCATTGCCGAGCGTTGTAACGACGAAATTATTGGCGGACTTGAAGATTGCTACGATGTAGAAGCATTCACTGTAACAGTTCAAATTGACGGTATCGGAGAGATCGTTTTCTCAACTGTTGAACTCGACAATACGATTGTTCCATGGAGTGGCACCTACTTTGGTGACTTGCCAATTCAAATCCAAGCCATCACAGAAGGTTCGGGATGTGGCAGTTTTACCGGTTGGCAGATTGTCTCAGGTACAGGGGTCATTGCTGATCCAAATAGTCCGAATACGACATTAACGATCACTTCAGACGTTACGATCAAAGCTGTATTCAGCGCACCTGCATCTGGTGGTATATCTGTAATGACAGATGTGAATTTGGTTGGTGCTGGCTCAATCTTATTTAATGGCGCTGCGGCAACTCCTCTACCCTACACAGGTGTTGTAAATGCTGGAGATCTAACAACATTAAATGTCACTTCAAATCAATGGTTTGAATTTATAGAATGGGAAAGCCTTCATAGTGTTATCAGCCCCAACACAAATGCGACAACAATTACGTTCAACCCCTGTCTAGCTGATACCATCATAGCGGTTTTTGAAGAAATCCCACATTTTACAGTGACACTGGATTTGGGTGACGAAGAAGGTGGAAATGTGTTGTTTAACGGATTACCGCTTGACGCTCCTATGCCATGGACCCAAGTCTTAGAAGGTGCCATAAACTACAGCTTTACCGCAGTACCAGAAGACGAATGGAGTTCATTCTCCTATTGGTTGGTAAATGGAGAACAAGTATCAACAGAAGAATTATTCTCGATGGTCTTGACGGAAGATGTAACCATCACCGCTGTATTTGATGTTACACCACACGTTACGTTGACTGTTATGGTTGATCCTATGCTATATGGCACAGCGACATTTGGTCCATACCAAACAAATTCGAGTTTCACTGTAGAAATCGCCGCTGACGTGCCAATGGAATTCCGCGCAATACCAGAGGAATACTGGAATTTTGCCAACTGGAAAGCATTGTACGCCACTCCTACTATGGGATCCGAAAACGCTATCAATTCTTTCATTTTCAATCAAAGTGATACAGTCATTGCGCATTTCGTCAAAGAAGAATACACCGTTTACATACCTAATTCGTTTACTCCAAACAACGACGGTACCAACGACGTATTCAGACCAGAAGGAAATGCCATCGATCCTGATTACTATCATTTGATGATCTTTAATCGTTGGGGCCAAAAAGTATTTGAAACAAAGGATCTCAATAAATACTGGGAAGGTGATCACCTTTTTGGCGAGCACTACGTCCCTGATGAATTTTACCATTACGTCCTCAAGGCCAAATCGGTCCATGAATACGAAGTCAAGGAATATCAAGGAAGTATCTATGTCTTTAGATAATTGATCTTCTGAATAGAAATTGAAATGGTGCAACAAAAAACGTTGCGCCATTTTTTTTGCCTTCCTCAAGGCCGCATTCGATCATTCGGATCTTTGGATTCATCATTGAGCCAATTCCAGTTCAATCACCTATTCACTTCATCCCACCATTGGCGCAACAATTTTAGGTACGAACGAAAGCTAAGGAAATAAAGAAAAGCAAAAGCAAAGGTCAAAACTACCGCTACAATTCGTCCGAAACAGGCTGAAATGCAAAGATTCCAGATAAAAAAGAGGGTCAAAAACCGCGAAGGGAATCGACTTCCATACGCTCTCAACATCGATTGATACATTGAAGGAGTTCCTGGTGACATTTGAGTCTTTCTGAATGACTTTCACTGGCCAAAAGCACATGAAATCCTGCCTTCCTTTGGGATTTCTAGCGACATATTACTATCCTTTTTTCTCTGTGCCAAACGTCACGTCATCATTATAGTAAGAACTTAAAGCGCCCGTATTAAAAACGGGGTAACTTTTCTCTAATCATTATACAACTGCCCAATCGTTCTCAATTAGTTTCACTTTATGCAGTTCATCACTTTATGTCATTTTAGTCGAATTAAGTTTCTGTGCTATGATTGATACATGGCACTCTTCCTCGTCATTTTTGGAATACATACTTTTATGTACGAACTCGACATCAAACCCATGTTGAATGAGAAGTTCCGTAATTTTTTCAATGCTGTGATAATAAAAAACACTCCGCATTCCTAAACTATTGCTTCCGAACGTTTCAGCATGATGGTCACCTTCTACAAAGCTCAGAAATAATCTACCATTGGGCTTTAGCCATTTTGAAATTTTGACCATGAGAAGGCTATTGTTCTCAGGTGGCAGGTACGGCCATACGAAACCAGCGGTAATTGCATCATACACCTGTGCGTCACTTTCAAAACGTTCAATATCGCAAACAATACATTCCGCCTCGCGCATATGCATCTTGGCACGTTCCATCATTGCTGGTGCCACGTCCACCAAGGTCCACTTGAACGCGAATCCATTTTTCTTGGTGTAGTAAGGAATTATTCCCGGCCCTGAACCCAAATCCAAAGCGAAGACATTTTGTTTTGGCATCAAGGCCAGCCAGAAATCATAAGCTTCATTGTATGCGTCGAAATCCATGAATTTCTTCTCATACCATTCGGCCAAGGCATTCCATGTCGAGTGAGTTTCGAGAAATTTTTGATTATCCTGCATTCCGATATTCAATTACGAATCGAATGTATGATAAATCAGACCATTCCAATTCCACGAAATCCAAATCTTCCTTATCAAGATCACATGGCATGCATAAAAACGCAATTGCTATAAAAACAAAGGCCGCCCTTTCGAGGCGGCCCCTGCTTGCAGTTTATCGTGTAACTAAATATTTTCTATCAATATGACCACCGTCATGCATAACGCGAATGTGATATAGTCCATTAGCCAATGGCGTTTCCATATGCCACTGAAGTTGGAATCCGGATTCTGCAAAAACTGTTCTTTGAGCTACCAAACGACCAAATTGATCAAATAAATCGATTTTCACTTCGCCTTGCATCTCTTCAGCCAACAATTGGATCATCTCACCGTTACCTGGATTTGGGTAAACCTCAAAATGAGCCATTTTCACTGATTCGGACTCTACCTCTTCCTCGGCGATATATTCGGTCATCAAAGTACCACCGATAAAGATGATACGCGGTGTTCCCCAAGTGCCTGGATTGGCGCCTGCGACACCAAAATTCGGACGCACACGAACAATGTAATAGTTCTGCGGCTGAATGGTATTTCCTGCAGGGCTTGTTGTAGCGCCGCTAAAACTCAATGAAATGTTTCGAGCGATATTTGTATGAGTAAATGTTGTGCCCGTTCCTATGTAGTCTGCACAACCCGACGTTGGTGTAAACTCAAATGTGTAATTCGTAACTCCACAAACAAATGGATCCGTTCTCATAATGCTGCTGCGCAACAAAACTGCGGGTGCATCACAACGCTGTGAACTCCGAACTTGCAAATCATCATGTGCAGACAACGTAAGTAAACAACTTGATGATGCATTCATTACGATATCTGGTTCTGCCTGTCCAATTCCATTCACCAAACCTGAGAAGGTGCAAGAAACTGCAACCTGATAGCTTTGGCCAGGAATCAATCCCAAAGCTGGATTTGACAATACCACCGGACCGTTGATCGTCACACTTCCGCCACCCATGCCGGATACTACGGGTGTAAATACATAGGTGTAACTGGATGCACCGTTTGAACGCGCTTTGAAAGGACTGCACGAATTGAGTGGAACTGCCGTAGATGTACCACAACCGGTTGGATAAAAAAGCTGAATATTTAAAGTAAATGGTCCAAAATCTCCAGTCGTAACTCCACTAACAGATACATAGTACCATTGTCCAGCGGTCAAATTGGTTAGGATCATGATCTCATTTCCAGATCCGCTGTTTACATTTTCAGTACCCCCAGCTACTGGCGCGAAAGTTGCGTCGCACAATTGTAAAGCACCATTCCAAGTTGAAGTGCTAAGGACAATTCGCGCTGCATGGCTTCCAGCCTGGAATTTATACCATCTATCCTTTCCAGCATAACTGTTACTTTCAGGCGAATTCGATGCGCCAACCAATGTTGCATTAATAGCCGATGTGAAAGGATATGACGTCACGTATCCTTGAACATTGGTGGCAAAATAGATACTGTCATTACCAACAGCAAGACAACCTTCATCAATTAATCCATTGCAATTGTCATCCAAGTTGTTTCCACATATTTCAGCTGCTCCTCCATATACCAGAGGATTGTTATCATTACAATCACCACCTTGAAGAACCACGTTGGCAACTCCAGGATTTGAACATTGCGTAGCATAGATATAACTACCGTATCCATCGCCGTCAAT
>JBDKJN010000301.1:0-5366 GCA_039796595.1 Bacteroidota bacterium | reverse complement strand
TGTATAATGGTTGATGAAGTCACCTTGTGCTGTGACATCAACAAAAATGCTATTGCGCAAATTGCGTTCAATGAGCCAGTCTGTTACCTGTTGAATGGTCTGCGATGGGCAAGCATCGAGGACTTGTGCATGCGTAGATAGGTTTATTCCGTTGCTATCGAGTAGAGCATGACGACTATTCACCAATCCAACTATGCGCAGGTCGATGCGCAATTTTTCGAGTAAGTAATTTTGTTGTTGTTCAATTTGTGCTACTAGTTTGCTGCCTACGTTGCCCAGTCCTGCAATTACAACATGCACCTCTTTTCTACCTGCTTCGAAGAAAGCCTCATGGGTTACCAATATCGCTTTATTGGCATCTTCACTTTGAATCACAGCTGAAATGTTTCTTTCAGATGATCCTTGCGCAATTGCACGAATGCTGATTCCGTTTTTGCCCAATGCACTGAAGAATCTTCCGCTAATACCGGTGTGATCTTTCATCTGATCGCCAACAATGGCTATGATCGATAGTTTTTTTTGAGGCGTTGCGGGCTGAACGGCTTGTTGATGAATTTCAAGTGCAAATTGTTGATTGATCGCAGCACAAGCTCTATCTGAATCGTCTTCATTCACGGCAATGCAGATGCTATGTTCTGATGAGCCTTGAGTGATAAGAATGATGTTGATGGATTGTCGCGCAAGCGTATCAAAAAGTCGAGCAGAGAATCCTGGAATTCCTACCATGCCACTTCCTTCCAATTGAATCATGGCAATATTTGATAAGGATGAAATTCCACAAGCAAGGTGATCTGACTTGACAACCTCTCTTGTAATTAATGTACCGGGATGCGACGGCTCAAATGTGTTTTTGATTCGTACCGGGATGTTTTCATGCATCACGGGCAATAAGGTCGGTGGATAGATGACTTTAGCGCCGAAGTGCGAGAGCTCCATGGCTTCGTCGTAGCTCGCTGTCGCAATTGTACTCGCCTTTGCGCAGATGCGAGGATCGGCGGTCATCATGCCGCTTACATCTGTCCAAATTTGCAATTCAGTAGATTTGGAAACATAAGCATAGATGGCCGCACTGTAGTCGCTGCCACCTCTACCAAGTGTTGTTGTGTGTTTTGTTTTATTTGCGGCAATAAAACCAGGAGCAATGAGGATGTCCAGGTCGTTCCAATCTAGCTTGCTCGAAAAATTGGCCTGAGTCGCAATTAAGTCAGCCTTTGCATTGCCATATTGATCATCACTAACTATGATTTCACGTGAGTCGATCCAACGATGCGCAATTCCTCTGTCTTTTAGATGCGCTGAGACCAATAAGGAGGAAAGTAATTCACCATAAGAAGCCACAAGGTCTTTTACTCTTGGGGTCAATTCACGCAAAAGGAAAACACTTGACAACAACTCCTCCAGTTGATGAATATGTTGTATAATTTGACTCAACGGGCCACTTTGATGTGATTGCGTCAGGAGTTCGCCACATGCGGCGATATGTTGTTGTTTGATGTCTTCAAGAACATCGGTATACGTTGAATCACCATTTTCGGCGCGCTGGGCGGCAGTATTGAGTTTGTCAGTGACCTTACTCATTGCACTTAGCACTACGATTCGGCGCCCGCTCGAGTGGGCAATGATGTCGGAAACTAGTCGCATGTTGGTAGCATTACCAACGGATGTTCCACCAAATTTTAAGGTTATCATAGGAGTATGAATCCAAATATGTCAACCCCTTTCTATTGCATTGATATCAAAGGGTTGTGGATAGGATAGTCTATATGTATACGTAGAAATAATTAGAGGTTGCCATGTGGATTGTATTTTATTCGTATTGTCGTTCTTCGGAATCTTCTCGGGTTGTTTCTAGACTTTGCCAGATGAATTGAATCCTTTTGATACATAGGGAGTTAGGTTTTTCCTGCCCATGTGTATTGATGCGTTTTTAGATCTTATTTTTTCATTGTTGTGATAACTATGGAGGAGAACTGAACAGTCCCTATAGTCATCGGCCAACACATAAATGGGCTTTGTCGAGGGTGTTTTGACCGAATTCTCACAATATCATCACGAATTCTCAATGATTTGCTACACCTTGCTACATTCGCTTCAACTTACCAGGACCAATCTTAACTGCATCAAATGGTCAAATGTCTTATTATAGATGATGAAAAAAGCGCACGTGAGAGTTTACAAGAACTCCTAATGCGTTATTGTCCTCAAGTTACGGTTGTTGGAACAGCTAAATCGGGAATGGAGGGATTGGCCGAAATAGAGCGTTTAACTCCGGATGCGGTCTTCTTGGACATCCATATGAGTGATATGGATGGCTTCACTATGTTGTCCAAATTGACGGGGGTGCAACCGATGGTGGTGTTTGTCACAGCGTATGAGAAGTATGCTTTGCGTGCCATTAAGGCGAGTGCAATAGACTATTTACTCAAGCCACTAAGCATAAAGGATCTGCAAGGTGCTGCTACCAAGATTGAACAACTGCAGCGTTTAAAAGGAGAAAACCCAATATTCAATGAATCCTATAACGATGCATTGAAGTTGATGATTCAAAACACAAATTCGGATTATCCAAAACGATTGGCACTCCCGCATCATTTGGGGTATCGGTTCGAGAATATGGAGGATATCACCCATCTGGATAGCGATTCCAATTACACAACGATTTATCTCAAAACAGGTGAGAAATTGGTTGCGAGCAAACCCATGAAGCATTTTGAAGATATACTTGATTCTGAAATGTTTGTTCGTATTCACAATTCGCACATCATCAATATTCGATACCTTAAAACCTATTCAAGGGACGAGGGGGGGGTAGCTGAATTGATCAATGGTGTTACGGTCCAAATTTCTAAACGGCGATTACCCTTATTTTTGGATACCATAAAGAATAAATTTATCAAGCCTTGATTGATCCCAAGTTAGACCGAATGATCATTCGGTGTATTGTTTTCACTTTTCTGGTGTGCTTCCATCATGTGGCATGGGGTCAGCTTTTGCCGCAGTCATCATACAAATTATTCAACACCAATAATGGATTGCCCAGCACTCAGATTCAAGGGTTGTTCGAAGATTCGCGTCATTTTATCTGGGCCATCACAGATCGTGGTGTTGCTCGTTTTGATGGCTATCGTTTTCAGGTGTACAGCACGCGACATGGTCTTCCAACCAACAATGTTTTGCTTATTAACGAAGATAGAAAGGGCCGTATCTGGATGATGTGCAATACAGGGGAGTATTGTTATATGGAAGGAGATAGCATTTATCCTTTTCAGGGTAACAATAAAATCAAGGGTATGCTGCGAGATCGATTGCCAGGCCCATTTTATTTTGATGAGCAAGACACCCTTTGGGTAACAACGTTTAGTGGTATCCAACTTTTTAAGTGTTATCAAGACAGTGTCGTCGAAGAATACAAACCAGCACAGGACGGGGAGGCACCGGATGCAATGTATTATTTGCGCAGGGTCGGTGAAAAAATGCTCACACTGCAGATCGGAGAAGTGAGTACCGCCAATCAGATTGTGACAAATGACAATTTGAACTATCTGTTGACATTGGCAGGAGAATGTAAATTGGCTTGCAGTGTTCGAGTGGACGAACACAAATGGGCCGTTGCCGGGCCGGGCGGTTATGTTGTTTTTGATGAAGGAGGAAGCATAATTACACATTACAGCACTTCGCCTTATATTTTTTCTACACTCGAACATGATCGCCTGGGGCGCCTTTGGTTGACCAATAGCAACGGTGCATATTTGCTCGATAACTATAACACTGGTCCAGCTCAATCCACAGTTTTTTTTGAAGGTCATTTTATTTCAGCCATGCTTCAAGATCGACAAGGCAACTATTGGTTTGGTGATCGTGACAATGGAATCTTTTTTGTCCCTGATCTTGAAACGCAGGTGGTGAAAGATCCCGTAGTGGGTAAGCAGAATAAGATCGTTTCAATACAACAACGGAACAACGCGATTTACTACACTGATGCGGGTGGAAAGCTTTATCAGTATCAGGATTCCGCAGTTTCAATTATTACGGACGAAGACGTACCAAGTGGTGTGACATTGGATTTTGCAGCTTTGCCGACAGGTGGCTTTTTAGTAGGGAATAAACCAATTGTGATGAATGATCAGGGAAGAGTTCGCACACAGGTAACGACGAATTCGACCATGCGGAAGACGTTTGTGACAACCAACGGCGATGTGATGATTGCATTGTCCGATGGATTGGCTCGATATAGTAACGGACAATGGCAAACGCTACACGCAGAATCCTTCAAGGAACGCAGCAATGTGGTGTATCAACGAAAAGATGGAAGCATTTGGATTGGCACCAATAAAGGTGTTTATAAGTATGAGGAAACAGGAATGATTCCTTTAAAAGAAACTCAAGCTGCCCCTTTGCGAGTAGTGGATATTTTGGAATGGAATAATGTAATGTTGATGGCCACGCGTCAACATGGATTGGCGGTGTGGAATGGAAGTGCATTATCCATCCTGGGTGAAGGTGAGGGGTTGGTGTCGAATACCATTGACTGTTTAATGAAAGACCCCACAGGTGGCGTTTGGATTGGATCTTCTTTGGGTTTGCAGCAATTGGTTTGGAACGCCGAGTTTTCGTCATTTAAACCTGGTCGATGGATTACCACTGCCAATGGTTTGCCTTCCAATGAGATCAACGACATGTTGCTGGTTGATGACCAAACCATGCTGGTTGCAACCAATGATGGAATGGTGATTCTTCGTACCCCTTGGGTTTGGCAAGGAGCGGCGAAACCGATAGTATCCATTACCGCCATTCAATTGGGGAATGAAATTCGCTCTGAATCGGGACCTATCGAATTGACTTCAGATCAGAACGATCTCAAAATTTCATTTTTGTCGTTCAATTTTCGAATGGGTAGTTTGGCGCAATACCGCTATCGACTTGTTAACCTGCAAAATGATTGGGTGGTGACATCCAATACTTCAGCGGAATTTTGGGCATTGGATCCGGGAAAGTATGTTTTTGAAGTTCAATCTGTCAACGAGGATGGTCAATGGTCAGAAAGTGCAACTTTGCCAGTTACAGTGCATCCTCATTTTGCGCAAACATGGTGGTTTAGAGGCTTGGTGATATTGTTTGTGGTGCTTGCAATTATTGCTTTTATGCGTTGGAGATATATGCAAAAGCAAAAGACCTTTGAACAACGTGCAAAAGTGGCAGAACTCAAACAACAGGCGCTCAACGCCAACATGAATCCACATTTTATTTTTAACGCGCTCAATTCAATTCAGCATTTGGTTCTCACCAACAAAACATTGGAAGCCAATGAATATCTCACCGATTTTTCTCAATTGATTCGAATGAACTTAGAGGGGAATTTGGAGCAA